>NZ_FLUY01000797.1 GCF_900092655.1 Candidatus Thiosymbion oneisti | reverse complement strand
TGGATGAGCTGAAAGAAGGCGTGCTGACCATCGGTTCCGGGCTCGCCCCAGACCACGGGTCCGGTGGTGTATGCCACGGGATCGCCCGCGCGCGTCACCCGCTTGCCGTTGCTCTCCATATCACCCTGCTGGAGGTAGGCCGGCAGGTAACGCAAGGATTGATCGTAGGGCAGTACCGCGTGGGTGCGGGCGCCGGCGAAGTTGGCGTACCAGATCCCGATCAGTCCCAGCATGACCGGCAGATTCTCGCTCAAGTCTGCGGATCGGAAATGCTCGTCCATGGCATGGGCACCTTCCAGGAGCTCGCCGAAGCGGTCCATGCCGACGGCCAACGCGATGGGCAATCCGATCGCCGACCAGAGGGAGTAGCGCCCACCGACCCAATCCCAGAAGCCGAACATGTTTTGCGGGTCGATACCAAACGCGACGACCTTGGATTCGTTCGTGGACACCGCGACAAAGTGGTTGGCAACCGCCGCCTCGCCCAGGGCCTCCACCAGCCAGGTCCGGGCACTGTTGGCGTTGGTCATGGTCTCCATGGTGGTAAAGGTCTTGGAGGCGACGATGAACAAGGTGGTCGCGGGATCGAGAGGCCGTAGCGTCTCGGCAAGGTGGGTACCGTCCACGTTGGAGACGAAATGCACCCGCAGGTCGTCGGACTGATAGGGGTGCAGGGCCTCACAGACCATCAGTGGCCCTAGATTCGAGCCGCCGATGCCGATGTTGACCACGGCGGTGATACGCTTACCCGTAAAGCCCTTCCAATCGCCGCTGCGCACGGTTGCGACGAAGCCTTCCAGGCGCTGCAACACCCGGTTGACGCCGGGCATCACGTCCTTGCCGTCCACATAGATGGGACGGTTAGAGCGGTTGCGCAGGGCGATGTGCAGCACTGCCCGTCCCTCGGTGTTGTTGATGGCTGCGCCTGCAAACATGCGGTGGATCCAGCCGGGTAGGTCCACGGCCACGGCAAGCTCGAGCAACAGCGTCAGGGTCTTGTCGGTGATCAGATTCTTGGAGTAGTCCGCGAACAGGTGTGCCGCCCGCAGCGACATCTGCTCCGGTCGCCTCGGATCCCGGGCAAAGAGGTCCCGCATCCGGACCCCGGACAGCTCGTTCCAATGCGCCTGCAAGGCCCGCCATTGAGGGGTCTGATTCACTGACGACATGCTGGTTGCTCCTGATGGAGGCGGGTGCTCGACCGCTCAGGCCGCTTGGGCGGGGATTTGGGAACCCGTGCGCAGGATGCGATTGTGTTCGTTGAGGTAAACGAGGCTCGGTTCGAAGGCATCGGCTTCGGCCTCGCTCATCGCGGCGTAGGCACAGATGATGACCCGATCTCCCGGAGACGCCTTGTGGGCGGCGGCGCCATTTACGGAAATGACGCGGGAGCCGGCCTCGGCCCGAATCGCATAGGTCGTAAAACGCTCGCCGTTGGCGAGATTGTAGATCTGAATCTGCTCGTATTCGCGGATCCCCGCGCACTCCATCAGCGCCTCGTCGATGGCACAGGAACCCTCATATTCAAGCTCCGCGTGGGTGACGCGGGCCCTGTGCAGCTTGCATTTCAACAGTGTTAGTTGCATAGCCAACCACCTTGATTCTTGATGCAACACAGTATTCTAACTAATTTTTTCGTTGCTGCAACGGCACTTTCGCGCGGATCCGGGGCTATTGCATGCCCCTATAAATCAATAGGTTATAATTAATCCTCATTATCATGGTATAAATTTAACCATTTGAAATCATTGATTTTTAAAAATTCTACATTCGGTTGCCATACACTGCTAAGAAAGAGGCACTATGTGCAATTCGGTACGCAAGGAATCGGGTATCACGCCGAACTATTGCAGGTGTGACGGGTATAACCGACTTACAGCCGACAAGCTTGATCCACTCTCAGTGTAGAACCTCGTCGAGGCGACTGGCGGTGAGCGCGTAGCGCGTGGGGCGGATAAGCTTGCGCCATCCGCCGTATGCCAGCCACTTCCGTCGCCCTGGCCTGACCCGCCCTACGGGCTGCCACCCGCCGCCATCCGGCGGGTGACGGCGCGCCCACCGCCGCAGCAATCATGGCACCTGGCGCACGTGCCTGACCCGCCCTACGGGCTCTTGGCGCACGGGTGTAATCTGGGCTACGCCGATTGCATCGGCTTCGTCCGTGGCGAAAAAGGCCAGCGCCTGGCGCCCAATGCCCGGTACAGGTAGTCGAGGATAAGGTTTTTGAAGTTCTGGTCGTGAGACATGGTCTTTAATGATCGATGTAGGTTGGCGTGCCGCCCTCTTCGTCCATACCGGTAGAGATCTGCACAGGGGCCCCTAACGGACCCGCTAGTTCGCGTTTTCTGATCCTTCCGTGGCGGCCGTGGCGGGGATCGCCATGTCCCTCAGCGAGACGCGAAGATTATCGATGAGCCGTGCCGTGCCCAGATAGGCGGCCGTAAGCACCACCAGATCCCGGTCCTCGGTGGTTGCCGGTTGCAGATCCGAGGCCCGGCGAACGCTGAAGTAATCCGGCCTTAGTCCCTCGACCAGCAGCTCTTCTATTCCCATGCGTTCCACTTCGCCGGCGATCAGTCCCTCGCGCAGGCGCTCACCGGCTTGACAGAGGGCCCTGTAGAGTGCCGGCGCGCGCGCGCGCTCTGCGGGGGACAGATAGCCGTTGCGCGAGCTCATTGCCAGACCGTCCGGCTCGCGAACGGTGGCCAGCCCTCGCACCTCGACCGGCAGACACAGATCCTCGACCATGCGCCGAATCACCAGCAGTTGCTGATAATCCTTCTCACCAAAAATAGCAATATCCGGCTGCGCCATGTTGAAGAGCTTGCACACGACCGTCGCCATCCCGGCGAAGTGTCCTGGCCGACTTGCGCCGCACAGGATATTCGAGAGCCCCGGTACCTCTACGCGAGTCTGATCTTGGGACCCATGGGGATAAACGGCCTGCACCGGAGGGGTGAAAAGCAGATCCGTACCTTCGGCCTCTAGCAGCTTGCGGTCTCGCTCCAAGGTCCTGGGATAAGATCCGAAATCCTCGTTGGGACCAAACTGCAAGGGATTGACGAAGATGCTGACCAGGGTACGGTCGGTCACCCTCCGCGCCTCCCGAACCAGGGCCAGATGGCCGGCATGGAGGTTGCCCATCGTAGGCACCAGGGCGATAGATCGGCCACTACGCCGCCATGAGGTCAGACACCGGCGCAACGAGGAGACAGCGTCGATCAGCATCATAGGCATCGTCAGGTACCTGCCGTCTCCTTTTCCATGGCCGGTCGGCGGCCCCGACGCCGACCCTTGCCCTTGGTCGTGCCGGCAGTCATCTCGGTCCGGGTGTGGTCGTTCACTGCTTGGAAACGGGTCCACCAGTCAGCGAGCGCTAAGTCCACTTCGCCCACCTCGGCCCGCAGGAGCAGAAAATCATAGGCCGCACGAAACCTGGGATGGGCCACCAGACGATAAGGGCGTTTGCCCTCGCGCCGTTCGAGACGGGGCTGTAGGGACCAGATCTCTCGCATGGGCAGGGCAAAGCGCTTCGGGATAGCCACCAGGGGCCGCTGACGGGCAAAGGCATCACCCGCGGCCAGTAACATGGCCTCGTTGGCCGCTATGTCCCCCGCAAGCAGTTGGGCAAAGCGCCGGCGCACCGGCTCCCACAGCAGCACCGCAAACAGAAATGCGGGGGTAACCGGTTTTTCTTCCCGGATGCGCCGATCGGTGTTCTCCAGGCCGCGACTGACGAAGGTGATGGGGAAGTTATGATCCTCATGGTCAAGCAACGCATCGGTGGCGGGAAACAGCTGGGCAAAGAGCCGGTAGTGACGCAGCTTCTCGAAGACACACAGGCCCAGGCCGGTCTGGAGCAGCTTCAGTACCTCCTCGAACAGGCGCGCCGGCGGGATGTCCCGGAGCAGATGGCCGAGCTCGAACAGGGGTCGCTCGCAGGACGGATCGAGATTGAAACCGAGCTTGCAGGCAAAACGCACGGCGCGCAGCATGCGCACCGGGTCTTCGCGGTACCGCTGCTCCGGATCCTCGCCGATGAGCCGCAAGCGTCCGGCCCGCAGATCATCGAGTCCCCCCGCGTAATCGATGACGGAGAAGTCCGCGATATTGTAGTAGAGACCGTTGACGCTGAAGTCCCGGCGCAGCGCGTCCTCCTCACGCGTGCCGTAGCGGTTGTCCCGCACGATCATACCATTGTGGATACGGCGCTCGCCGTCGGTATCCTCATCCTGCCCGCCACCACGGAAGGTAGCCACCTCGACGATCTCGCGGCCGAAATGGACATGGGCAAGCCTGAACCGCCGTCCGATCAGGCGACAGTTGCGGAATATCCTGCGCACCTGCTCGGGCGTGGCGTCCGTGGCCACGTCAAAGTCCTTGGGCTCCCGGCCCAGCAGGAGATCCCGTACCCCACCCCCGACGAGATAGGCCTGATAGCCCCCATCCTTCAGGCGGTAGAGCACCTTGAGCGCGTTTTCGCTGATATCGGCGCGCGAGATTCGATGCTCGCTGCGGGGTATGATCAAGGGTGAAGGGGAGGTCGTCTTGTACAAGTTGCTTTCGTTTTCCTTAATTTGAGCGTGGACTAAGAAGCTGTCTGGTTAAAATGGATCCGAGCGTCGGGTTGCGTTACGCCAGGTTCGGTGCTGTGCCGGTCCGGGTGCGGTCCTGGATTATTTGGCGTTGGTTGTGGGATGCGGCGTGTTGGGTTACGGCGCGTTCAGCCCTGTCATTGTGCTTCGGGATCGAACCGCGCGCCTAACCCAACCTACACTTAACGCGAGGCCGCGCGGGCCGGCAGTCAAACTTGTCCCGACGCAGGAGGGATCTTTTCGCGTTCGTTCCCACGCTCCAGCGTGGGAACGCCGTCTTGTCCGCTCCCGCGGACGCAGCTCCTCTGTGCTGATTAGGCGTTGGCGGTTAGCCTACCAGGCGCTTAATCGACGCTGGAGCGTCAGATCCCTCCTCCGTCGGGACCAGGTCT
>NZ_FLUY01001693.1 GCF_900092655.1 Candidatus Thiosymbion oneisti | reverse complement strand
CGTACTGGAGCGTGTGAACCAAGCGTGTGAGCCAGCAGGTACTATGAACTTGCAACATCGGTCGAAACTAGGTACTAG
>NZ_FLUY01001601.1 GCF_900092655.1 Candidatus Thiosymbion oneisti | reverse complement strand
GTTAGCCTACCGAGGCGCTTAATCGACGCTGGAGCGTCGGGATCTGCTCCCACGCTGGAGCGTGGGGAGCCAGCCGAA
>NZ_FLUY01001599.1 GCF_900092655.1 Candidatus Thiosymbion oneisti | reverse complement strand
CACCGGCCCGGTCTTCCACTGCGAATTCACCGCCCTGGATGCCAAAACGCCCTATCGTCCACCACGGAACACCCCCAAGGCCCGGGTCCAAGGCCCCCAGACCGCCATCGTCGTCGGCAA
>NZ_FLUY01001598.1 GCF_900092655.1 Candidatus Thiosymbion oneisti | reverse complement strand
CGTGCAGTGGCATCAAAGGGCATCAGCGGGGCTTGGGGCAAGATTTGCGTCTCGGCCTCCGGTCGTAACCGCTCCCCGTCGAGTACTGTGTCAGGATCTTTAACGGTTGCAGTCTCCCGCGAGCCGGTTTCGGATCCAGTCTCCTCCGGCAAGCCGACGACGCGTTCCTGAATCGAGGTATAGTCCGAGGTCTCCGGCGTCTCGGCCAGTCCTGCCCGGACCGGATTCAGATCCACATAGGCCATCGCCGCCAGCAGCGCCTTCTCATCGAGCAACGCCTGGCTCTTGAAGCGACCCTCCCAAAACCGCCCCTTCACCCCATCCTCCGCATTAGCCCGACGGGCGATGTGCTCGTTGAGAGTGCGCATGAACCAGGACAAATCATGCAACCGTTCCCGATAGACCGCGGCAAGCTCTCCAACCTTGGCAATTTCCGCCTGGCTCATCGACCCTCGTGATTCTGAGAGATACCGGGTTACCAACAAAGGTCCGGTGAAGAGCGCTGTCCAACGCCTCAATACCTCCTCCATCGACCAATCCAAGGCCCGTCCCCGGTCGATGCGCACCACGATGTGGTAGTGGTTACTCATCACCGCATAGGCGGCCACATCGATGGCAAACAGGGTGGCAAGCTGCTGGATGCGCTCGACGATCCAACCGCGGCGGTGGTCGAAGTTCTGACCCGAGAACCGATCCTCACCACACAAGAAGGCACGACGTACACAGCGGCATACACAGTGATACCAGGGGGTGTCTTCAAGGGAGACGAGAACGGAGCGGGGAGCGGTCATGAGAGGTTCTCTGTGGTTCCGTGTCGAAAGGCAGCTTAGTTTGGGAGGGAAAAGATGTCAAACAAAGTGGGTGTCCTTTTCATTCTCAAGGCGGGGCCTACTCTCAAGTGTAATCGCTTGGTTGGAAAACGATAGCAGAAAACGTGGTCTGTGGTCTGTTCCCATTTTCCCTGTCCCTATTTTATTCAGTAACCGATTGTTTTCAAAAGCTATTTTATGGGGATACCTCAGGGACAGACCACTTTTCTCGGCGAGGGTGTTACCGCCCGCCACCATACCGCACCACAGGGGCAAAGACACCCTGGGGCCTCGACCCGCGGGGTCAGGGTTTAATCGCTCCGCCCTCTGGCCCGGCCGGCGGCACTCCCGGTCCACCTGGTCCACCCGGAGGCATGGTTATACGTTCATAACCGGTAGGAATCTCGAACAGGTCGTCGGGTTGCTTGCCGACGCGGATGTTCTTCAGCTCGCTGACCATACCGCCGGGGAGCTCCTGACGCACGGTGAGCTCGAGCGCGGGATCGAACCACTGGAAGGTGCGCATCTCCGGCCGACCGGGCATGGTCGCGACCAGCTCCCATTTCTCGGCTTGGCGCCCGTTCAGTTTTTCCGTGGCAACGAATTTGAGTTCCGTAGTTTGCCCGTCGGACATCTCCTGACGCAGGGGAACACCCCGCTCCTTATCGATCCACTGGGTGCTCTTCATGGGCTGTTCCGAATGGGAGGCGGAAGCGACCATCTCCCATTTAACGGCCATGCGCCCGTTGATCTTCTCCTCCCCGAGCTGCCGGCAGGTCAGTCCCGGCATACCACTACAGGGATCCTTGGCCTGAATCGAGCGCGTACCCGGTATTGCACCTCCCGATCCGCCCAGCGGTCGCTCCATGTACTTTTTCCGGTCCGGAAACAGCATCCATTCGACACCGCGACCTTCATCGGTTATCTGGATAATCTGTTGTCCCTGCTGGGACAGCTCGGTGCGCGTCCGCTTGTCGCCCACGAACAACTTGCCGGCGGATAGCTTTCCTTGGGGCCCCTGCTGGGACACCTCGGCGGAGAACTGGGTGCCGGCGAGCACCGCGCCGGAAGCCGCCGCCAGCAGCCCGACGGCCAGCGAGCGCCAAATCGTCAGTATCGCAATCTTCATCTCGGTTTCACCCCTGTTCATCGGGTTGGAAGGCGTCGATTTGGCACCATTGGTAGGGCAGCACTGGTCACCGTGCAGAACGAATCAAGGCCCTGATATCAGTCAAAGCTCGGTCCCTGGCCATCATCCGCTTTAAGGCGTATGCCACGCCGCCTGGGCTTTTTCTGGATCGACGCCGGCTTTACCGTTTTCGGCTTGACCGTGGTCTTCTTTGCCACTGGTTTCTCCGTAGCAACCCGCTCCTTGCGGGTATCGTCGGCGGCCTCTTTGCCGGTTGCCTCTCTCTGCGCCGCCGATGCATCCTGTTCCGCCGTCACGGCTGGATCGGTTTGCGGTTTTGAGACCATTTCCTCCGCTGCATCGGAAGCCGCGTCCGTCACTGCCATCGGTTTTGCATCAGTCGCCGGTGTCGCCCCGCCGGCCGCTTGGGGTGCGCTTGAGGTACCGGCCTGCGCCGTCTGAACCTCCGGCGTGCCTTGCCGTGACTCCTGTCCGACGGTCAGGGTATCCTTCCGCGACTCAACACCGGTTGCCTCTTCCCGTGCGGCTGGTGTATCCGTCTCCTCGGTCTGCGGCACTGAGGCTGTCTCCTCAGGCGTGCTCGATGGGTGCTCGGTCCTCGCCGCGGCACTGTCCGACGGCGGCGGTACCGGCGCGCTACCGGATCCCGAAACCGAAACGGTCGGGGAAGTACCGGAACCACCTGACAGGCCCCCCCCACCTGCGCCCGGCACGGCTGGCGGGGCCGGTGGCTTGGGCGTGGGCCATTTCTTTTTCACCCAGCCCTTCAGAAAATCGTACAACAACAGAAAGAGCCCGCGGATCAGGTAGAAGCCTAGGATGATCCCTTCCACCAGGTAGCCCCAGACCTTGGTCAGGATGCCGGTCCGGGGCTCCTTCTGCTTGGGTTCCTTCTCGATCTTCGGTTCCTCCTCGGCCTCTGCCGTTGCGCAAGGCACGCTTGTGCCGGCCGGTGCGGTTGCTGCCGCCACCTCGCACAGGTCCTTGCTGGCGGCAACGCAGCCCAAGGGGATCACAATGAGCGTGAGCAGGGTCGAGACCAATACGCCAGAGGCCAGCGAGATCGCCATGCCCTGGAAGATGGGGTCGGTAAAGATGACGCTGGAACCCGCCACCAGGGCCAGGGCGGTGATCACGATGGGGCGGGTCCGGGTCTTACAGGCCCGGATGACGGCCTCGGCCACGGGCACCCCCTTCTGTACCTCGTGGATCGAGAAGTCCACGAGCAGGATCGAGTTACGCACGATGATGCCGGCCAGGGCGATCCAGCCGATCATCGAGGTCGCGGTGAATTCACCACCCAGTCCCAGCTTGAACATGATCAGGTGGGCCGGGATGATCCCTAACAGGGTCAGGGGAATGGGCGCCATGATCACCAGGGGGATCCGGAAGTTGCCGAACTCCCAAACCACCAGGATGTAGATGAGCACCAGCGCGACCATGAAGGCGGCGCCCATGTCGCGGAAGGTCTCGTAGGTGACCGTCCACTCGCCGCTCCACTCCCAGGCCGAATACCGGTCGTTGGGGGGGGGACCGATCCAGTAGGCCTGTGGGACCGAGCCATCCGGTGCCACATAACCGGCGGTATCCATCGCGTCCCGGATCTGGAACATGGCATAGACGGGCGCGGCCAGGGTACCGCCCACGTCGGCAACCACGAATTCGACCGCACGCAGGTCCTTGCGGTAGATGATGGCCTCCTCGGGTACCCGCTGGAAGGCCCCGAGCTCCCGCAGTGGAATGGTGAATCCGCCACTGGACTGGATCGGCAGATCGCCCAGGCGTTCGATCTGGGAACGCTCCGCCAACGGGACCTGCACGACGATCTCGATGGGTTCGTGACCCGCCTTCTGCTTGACGTCCCCGATCGGTGCCCCGCCCAAGGCCATGGCCAGGTTGCGATTGATGGTATCGACGGAGATGCCGCGGCGTACTGCCTTTTCGGTATCCACGTCGAAGCGCCAATAGTCGTAGGTATCGCGCAGGTAGTTGTCGACGTCGCGGGCACTCTCGGCCTGGGCGAAGAACTCGGTCATATCACGCGCGAACTGGCGGCGGATCTCCGGTGTCGGACCATGGATCTCTGCCACCACCGACTGTAATACCGGCGGCCCCGGCGGCATCTCGACGACGGCGATATTGGCACCGGCCTCCTCGGCCAGCTCCGCCAGCATCTCTCGGGCCGTGACCGCCAGCTCGTGACTGCTCCGCTCGCGGTCGTTCTTGTGCAGGAGCTGCACCTGGAGCTCGCCCTGCCAGGGGTCGGACCGCATGTAATAGTGGCGCACCATGCCGTTGAAATCGAAGGGCCGTGCTGTGCCCGCGTAGAGCTGGATGGCCGTCACCTCCGGCAGGGTACGCAGCGCTTCCGCCATGCGGTGCGCGAGGTTGGCGGTGACCGGCAAGGCCGTGCCTTCCGGCATGTCGATCACGACCGAGAACTCCGGCTTGTTGTCCAGGGGCAACATCTTCACCGGGACCCACTTGAAGTAGAAGAAGGCGCAGGTGAAGAGGAAGATACCCCAGAGGACGAGGCGGAAAAGGGTCCGCTTGCCCTTGCGCTCGATGAGGGGGGTCAGGACCTTGCGGAAGCCCTTCTCGAGCCTTTCCGCTCCCTTATGCTCACGTCTTTCCGCCGTCTCCAGGTAGCGCATGGAGGGCCGCAGCCACTTGGACAACGCAAAGTAGGGGGTGAATACGAAGGCGGCGAACAGGGAGATAAACATTGCCACCGAGCCCAGGGCCGGGATCGGCTCCATGTAGGGCCCCATCATGCCGCTCACGAAGCCCATGGGCAGCAGCGCGGCGATGACGGTAAAGGTGGCGAGAATGGTGGGGTTACCTACCTCGCGCACCGCGTCCACCGCGGTCTCGTCGTCGGTGCGCCCCTCCTCCAGCCAGCGCCGGTAGATGTTCTCGATCACCACGATGGCATCATCCACCAGGATGCCGATGGAGAAGATGAGGGCGAACAGGCTCACCCGGTCGATGGTGTACTCCCAGACCCAGGCGGTAAAGATGGTCATGAGCAGGACCACCGGGATGACCAGCAGCACCACGATGGCCGGCCGCAAGGCCCGGAACGCCCCCCAGACCAACAGGAAGACGAAAAAGGTGGCGATGAACAGCTTCTTGATCAGGTCCGAGACCTTATCGTCCGCGGTCTCCCCATAGTTGCGGGTGATACTGACCGCCACATTGTTGGGGATCCGCTCGCCCTTGATCTGCTCCACGCGCTCGATAATGGCGTTGGCGACGGTGACCCCGTTGGTCAGCTCCTTCTTGGCGATGGCAAGGGTGACCGCGGGCACTCCATTGGCCTTCAGGTCTTCCGGTGCGGCCGGCCCCGTGTAGTAGGCTACCAGTTGCTTGGCGTCCTCCGGACCCTGGACGACCCGCGCCACATCGCGCACATAGATGGGAACATTCTGGTGGGTCCCCACCACCAGCCGATTGATCTCGTCGGCGCTCTTGAGGAAGGAGCCGGTGGTCACCGAAAAATGGGCGCCGCTCGACTCCACCCCGCCGGCCATGGTCTCGGCATTGGCGGTCTTGAGGGTCTGGGCAACCTGATCCAGGCTGATGCCGTAGCCGGACAGGCGCTCGGGGTAGACGTCCACCGTCACCTGCTCGCGGCGGCCGCCCACGATAAAGGCGTTGCCCGTGTCCTTGACCTCCTTGACCGCTTGGAGCACGTCCTGGGCGAGGAGGCGCAGCTGCCCGTCGTCTACATCCGGCTGGCCGTCCTGGTCCAGATCCTTCGACCACAAGGTAAGGGTGACGATGGGTACGTCGTCGATGCCCTTGGTCTTGACCAAGGGCGGCATGACCCCCGGTGGGATCTTGTCCATGTTGGAGGCGAGCTTGTCGTTCACCTTCACCAACGACGGACCCATCCGCTCCCCCACCTCGAACTCGACGGTGACCAATCCTCTATTGCGTTGGGATGCCGAGTAGACGTGCTTGACCCCTGGAATCTCGCTCATGATGCGCTCGAGCGGCTGCATCGCCAGGTTCGACACTTGCTGGGCGGAGGCCCCTGTATACTGCACCATGATGTCGATCATGGGCACCGAGATCTGGGGATCCTCTTGGCGGGGCGTCATCACCAGACCGAGCAGGCCCATCAGGAGCATCGCGACAAAGAACAGAGGCGACAGGGGGGAGCGGATGAAGAATCGCGCCGTGCGCCCGGCGATGCCGAGGTGTTCATCCGTGTACTTGGGTTTCCGACCCTCGGGACTCGTCAGGGTCTGGTCTTCATTCATCGTTCAATATGCCCATCTTCAGGCTGCCGTTGTTGCTGGGTGGACCAACCGGCGGCGACCCCCGGCGGCGGGTCCGCCAGGATCCGCTCGTCCGGGCGCAGACCGCTGAGCACGGTGATCAAGCCGTCCGGAAGCGGCTCCCCGACCCGGATGAGGCGCAACTCGGCATGGTCCTGCTCATCGAGCACATAGACCCCCGGCAGGCTGCCGTTGTAGCGGATCGCCGACTCGGGGATGACCGGGTTGGCGCGCATGGGGGCCTGGAAATCCGGCACCAGCACCTTGGCGTACATCCCCGGCTCGGACACGCCCTGGGGCAGGTCGAGCTTGACCTTGACCGTATGCCGCTGGGGATCGGCCATGGGGAAAATCTGGGCCACCCGGGCCGGTACCCGCCGGTGGTTCACATCGAGCTCGGCGTGGATCATAAGGCCCTCGCGCAGACCTGGCCGCAGCCGCGCCGGAACGTCCACCTCGACCTGTAGGTACTGGACATCGGCGTAATTGAGCAGCGGTTGACCGGGCTGCACCGTATCGCCGACCTCGATGAATTTCTTGACGATGACACCGTCGAAGGGTGCGATGCTGCGGGCATCGCGCAACTTGGAATCCAACGCCTGCAGCTCCGCCTGCAACCGCATGAGGGTGCTGCGTGCCTGCTCGACCTGGGTACCGGAGGAGTAAAGATCCGCGGACAATTCCGCGCCCCGAGAGCGTTCCCCCATGAAATCCTCCATGGGTCGGGTGAACATCTGGTCGAACAGGTTCGGGATGCCCATGCCGCCCGGGGGGGTGCGGGAGCGCGGCGCGAAGATCTCACGGTTGTACTGCATGCCGGCGTTGCGCAGCGCGGCATCGGCGCTTTGCATCCGGGCCAGCAGGGCCTGGCGGTTGGCGAGCAGCTCACGGTCGTCGAGGGAGACGAGCAGGTCGCTCTTCTTGAAGGCATCGCCTTCGATACCGGCAAGGTATTTGACCCGTCCCGGCAGCTGGGCGGCGAAGGTTACCTCCTTATATGGGATCACGGTCCCGCCTACCGAGACGGTAGGGGCCCCCTCGGCCTGCTTCACCACGAACTCGCCGCCCGGAGGCACCGCCGCAACGGCCTGTGCCGCCAACGCCAAACTCACCACCAGCAATCCGCGAACCATCGCTAATCCCATATGCCTTGCTACCCGAGTAAGCTGCTATTGCAACAAAATAAGAATTATCACCAAATCAATCGATGCCCGCAAGCACGGGCAAGGATTAATGCATACAAATCAGGTGCCTAATGGAAGCCGACAACCACTTGTATCGGCTGGAATTCGGTCCCGGATATCACCCCGAGAAGCGGGTGCGCGCGATCGTGAGGACTCGATTAGCTGCCCGTGAACATAAATAGCGACACTAACACAAACAGGGTATCGTCCCGAACACTGTTTAGGTATAACATTCAGTGAGCATATGATAGAGGGTCGACCGGATCCGAACCTCTTCCCCGATTCCCGACCGCGCTTCGAAGCCATGAGGAACCATGCGATGTATCCTTCCACAAACGCCGTCGAGCAACGACTGAAGAATCTGGAGGCCCATCTGGAGCAGGAAAACCCGGTGCTGCTCGGTACGGTTCAGAGCTTTCGCACCCTGGATCGGGTTGCCTATGGCATGGGTCTCCTCGAGAAGGACCAATCCTACGCCACCCAAATCCCATGGTGGCCCCTGATCTCGGTGCTCGGAACCTTCTCCGCCGGCAAATCCACCTTCGTCAACCACTTCCTCGGCAGCAAGCTGCAGCGAACGGGCAACCAGGCGGTAGACGACCGTTTCACCGTCATTTGCTACAGTCGCGAGTCGACGGACCACGCCTTGCCGGGGGTTGCCCTCGATTCGGACCCGCGTTTCCCCCTCTATCAGATCTCTAAGGATATCGAGCTGGTGTCCGAAGGCGAAGGCGAACGCATCGACACCTACCTGCAGCTCAAGGCCAACTCCAGCGAACGGCTGCGGGGCAGGATCCTCATCGACTCGCCGGGCTTCGATGCCGACGCCCAGCGCACGGCGACGCTGCGTATCACCGATCACATCATCGGCCTGTCCGATCTGGTACTGGTGTTCTTCGATGCCCGCCACCCGGAGCCGGGGGCCATGCGCGATACCTTGAAACATCTGGTCGCCGATACCATCAAACGGCCGGACGCCGGCAAGTTCCTGTACATCCTCAATCAACTCGATACCACGGCGCGGGAGGACAACCCCGAAGATGTAATCGCCGCCTGGCAGCGGGCTATCGGTGAGGAGGGCCTGACCGCCGGGCGTTTCTACACCATCTACAACCCGGACGCCGCTATCTTCATCGAGGACGCGGCCAAGCGCGCCCGGTATGAGGAGAAGCGGGACCAAGACCTGAAGGAGATCCACAGGCGCATGCAGAAGGTGGAAGTCGAGCGGGCCTACCGCATCGTCAGCGCCGTGGACAGGACCGCCAAGGACATCGAAGAACGCACCGTACCCTTTCTCCAGCGGGCAATCGACCGTTGGCGCAGACGCACCCTGTGGGGCGACGGAATCGTCCTGGGTCTGGCCCTGATCGCCTTGCTGGCTTGGATCTTCCGGGGCGACGGACTGGCCGCACTCCAGAGTGCCATGGATACCTCCTGGGTGATCCCGACCCTGATTATTGTGGCCTTCGTCCTGTTCGTAGCGGCCCATTTCGGGATCCGCTCCCTGGCCGCGAAATCCGTCGCCCGCTCATTGACCGCCCGAGCCGCGGAGGAGGGCCTGTATAGTAACCTGGCCCGTGCCTTCACACGTAACACCTGTTGGTGGCGAACCATCTTCGCGCGCACGCCGGTCGGTTGGAATACACGCGCCAGGCGCCGCCTGCGCAAGGTGAGGCAGGACGCCGATCTCTACGTACAGACGCTCAACGACCGCTTCACCAACCCCTCCGGCGACCGCTTGGACTCGGATCTCACGCCACCTCGGACCAGCGCCGAGTCCGCAGCAACCACGGAGCGGAGTTGATACCCCGAGAACAACGGATGCAGCCGACTGAGGGGTGGTGCTTGGGCACCACATTCAAAGTGTCCATGTGGGGCAAGGATGCCCCGCCATTTTCCAGGCATCCAAGTGCTTGGAAAGATCGAGCGAAGTGGAAATCAGGTTATCACTTCACGCCTTCAAAAATTGCCGGGAAGGTGATTTTTCAAGGTCCCCTAAAACAAAGGTAAGGAGAACGAGATGAAACAGATCATTGCGGTCATCAGCGGCATATTCCTCATAGCCTCACTAAGTTATGCCAGCACGCCGGAGGAACTATCGAAATCCTACTTCGATTTTATGAAGGAAGATCAGTGGGATAAGCTTGTGGAACTCTATGACCCCTCGGCTTTGCGCGATATGAGGGAGATGTTGTCGTTTTTTTCTGAGGTGCCGGACGAAATGGCGCCGCAGATGTTGGCCCAGTTCTTTGGACCAGGGATGACCAAAGCGACGCTTAAGACCATGTCCGATACAGACTTTTTCTCATCCTTTTTCAAGGGGGTCATGGCTCAGGCAGAACAACTCGGTCAGCTCGAATTCAAACAGGTCGATATCTTGGGTACCGTCCCTGAAGGAGAAAATCTGCGTCATGTGCTCGCTCGAACCCATGCCAAGTTGGGAGACATGACGATGGAGACAATGGAGGTTGTTTCCTTTAAGAAGACGGAAGGGGGGTGGAAAATACTGATGCAGGGAAAGATTAAGGGAATGGCTCAGCAGCTTAAAAAAATGTTTAGTCGGGGTTAGAAGCTGTTTGGTTAAAACGGAGCCTAGCGTCGTGTTGCGTTAGGCCACGCAACCTACACTTAAGGCGAGGTCCGCGCGTGCAGGCCGCGCGGGGGATCATGTGGGTGTAGGTTGCGTTAAGACGCCGGCACCGGCCTGGCCGTAGACCAACGAGCCGTTGGGCGTTGAACGCAACATGTCAAGTCCCCCAAACAGCGCCAAACAATTCAGGATTGCTTTTAACCAGACAGCCTCTTAGAGATAAGCCAACAATAGGACAAGCCGGGCAATATGAGCGAAATCCGCATCGGAATTGATCTGGGCGGCACCAAGACCGAAGTCATCGCGCTGGACGCCGATCAGGGGGTGCGGGCGCGCCACCGGATGCAAACCCCGCGCAACGATTATGCCGGGACCCTGCGCACCATCGGTGCGCTGGTCGCCAAGGTGGAGTCGGAGACCGGCGCACGCGGCACCGTGGGCGTCGGTATCCCAGGCTCCTTGTCTCCCTTTACCGGCCGCATGCGCAATGCCAACTCGGTATGGCTAAACGGGAAACACCTGGATGTGGATCTGGCCGAAATGCTGGGACGCCCGGTACGGTTGGCCAACGACGCCGACTGCTTCGCCCTCTCCGAGGCGGTAGACGGCGCCGGCAGTGGGGTAGGCACGGTGTTCGGCGTGATCATCGGCACCGGTACCGGCGGCGGCATCGTGGTGAACGGCCGCCTGCTCACCGGACCCAACCGCATCGCCGGCGAATGGGGACACAATCCCCTGCCCTGGCCGCGGGACGACGAGCTGCCGGGACCACCCTGTCACTGCGGCAAACGAGGTTGCATCGAGACCTTCCTGTCAGGGCCGGGACTCGCCAGTGATTTGCTGCGGACCACGGGACGCCACCTGACGCCCCCACAGATCGTCGCCGCGGCCCATGACCCGGAAGCCGAGGCCGCCTTGCGGCGCTATGAGGACCGTATGGCCCGAGCACTCGCCAGCGTCGTTAACCTTCTCGACCCGGACGTGATCGTACTCGGCGGCGGACTCTCGAACCTCAATCGGCTCTACCGCGAGGTACCCAAGCTCATTGGCCGGTACCTGTTCTCGGACGGAACCCATATCGACTTACGGTCCCCCATCCACGGGGATTCCAGCGGCGTCCGCGGTGCGGCATGGCTGTGGGTGTCAAGACCCGCCGGATCATAGACTCGTTTTTGAACGGATTTAGCTTGGGACAGATGATGCCTCCTGACAGACAGCCCCATGACCTTCAAAACCGCCGATCTCTTTGACGACTCTGGTGACCGGGTCCGGGTCTGCGACCCTATCTTCCGGGATTTCGGCGGTCACGCCCGCTTTTGCGGTCCTATCGCCACCGTCAAATGCTTCGAGGACAACTCCCTGGTCAAGGCCGTTCTGGGCGAACCGGGGGAGGGGAGGGTGCTGGTGGTGGATGCCGGCGGTTCCCTACGCTGCGCGATGCTCGGCGATCTGATCGCGGCCAGCGCCGTCGAGCACGGCTGGCGCGGGGTGCTGTTGTTCGGCTGTGTGCGGGATACGGTCGAACTCGTCGGTATGGCGCTGGGGGTGAAGGCGCTGGCCGCCAATCCGCGCAAGAGCGAGAAGCGGGGGGAAGGGCAGCGGGACATCCCGGTGAGTTTCGCCGGGGTCTGCTTCCGGCCGGGCGATCATATCTATTGCGACGAGGACGGCATCTTGGTCTCCGTGGAGGCGCTCGAGGTTTAGGAGTGCGGCGTCGAATACAGGAACGTCGCCAACTGGAATCGATCCAGAAGTGGCTTGAGCTTCAAAAATACCGGTACCTGACAGGTACCTTTCGCCAACTAGTATTGATGATGCACGGCATCTTTCTCCAGGCTTCTTCACGTTCCGTCTCAATGTTGCAGTGGGAAGTAGTGGTAAACAGAAGGTGAATGTTCCGGTTATAAAACAGAAGGAAATCGATGATTGCAGGACGCAGGAGGAACGCAATCGGCTTGGGCAATTTTCGACACCTTTTGATCTTGCACGGGATATTGTAAAGCATTCGTTACACTTTCACGGTAATCGTGATATTTGCTTTCTCGAACCTGCATTAGGGACAGGAGTTTTCTTCGGTGCAATAGAAGCTGGTGCCGACAAGGAACGAATAAAACAAGCATCAGGAATCGAGCTTGATGCTGGGTATTCATCTATTGCCAGTGAGCTATGGCCGGACGCCCCGTTTAGGGTCATCAACCAAAATTTCCTTGATTTCACAAAACTACCGGAGAATCGTGGTACATTCAGCCTACTATGCACAGATCCCCCCTATGTAAGACACCACCATATCCCGTCAGCCGTTAAATCGGTTCTACAGGGTCGCGTCCGATCCGAGCTAGGTCTCAATCCCAGCGGATTAAGCGGTCTGTACGTCTACTTTATCCTTCTTTCCCATCATCTACTTGCACCAAATGCGGTCGCATCCTGGTTGATCCCCAGCGAGTTTCTCTCCGTGAACTACGGACGTGTCCTCCGAGAGTATCTTCTCCGCAGGGTGACCCTGACTCATATTCACCAGTTCGATCCGGCAGATGTGCAGTTTAACGATGCTATGGAAGAACTTCTCGATTGCCTGAATAACCTCAAAAAGCAAGTCTTAATTAACGGAGGAAGAACCTATGGTGGGGGATTGCACAAGCTGGAACCGAGTGAACTTGCAAGTCTACCGATGCCGAGGCTTCCGGAGTGGCTCCAGACCCCAAAGCAGGCAGAACTGATCTTTTCGTGAATGCAGCCCCCAAGACGCTCCAACGACTCCAATTTCGGGCGCTTCACGACTAACGGGTAACCCGATGGCATGGGTCCTGGCAAAGCAGATCGCTAGGGCGATCCATTCCGGGTTCAATCGCCACTACCGGTGGTATCGGATGACGACCGCGGGGGCAAGGCGGTGGTTCGAGGATGCGGATTGGGAGGAAGTGCAGCGCGCCGCCCGCGAGCGCATCGGTTACTACGACCGACATGTGGGCGAGACCATCGCCGGTTTGCGCTCCGAGTTTAGCATCCAAGACCTCGACGCACGCCTGTGGCGGCGGGTCAAGGTGGAATACCTGCGCCTGCTGCCCGAACACCGCCAGCCGGAGCTGGCGGAGACCTATTACAATTCGGTCTTCTGTCACCTATTCCACCGCACCTATTACAATAACGAATTCATCTTCGTATGGCCGGTGATATCCACCGAGCACCTGGAGTCGGAGACCCCCAGCTTTCGCTGTTACTATCCGACCCGGGACGGCTTCGCTCAGGTCGTCTGCGAGATCCTGTCCGGCTTCGGATTTCGGTTGCCCTTCCGCGACGTTTGGGCCGATGTGCGCAATCTCACCCGCGCCATCCGGACCCGCTTCCCGAGTGGAAGGGACAGGCGTGAGAACTTCCAGCTTGCGGTCCTCAGGCAGGTCTTTTATCGCAACAAGGGCGCCTACATCATCGGTAAGGCCATCAACGGGGCCGATCAGATTCCTTTCGTCATTCCGATCTTGAACGACGAGGAGGGTGGTCTCTATGTGGACACCCTGCTTATGGGCAGCGATGAGATCGGGGATATCTTCAGCTTTTCGCGTGCCTACTTCATGGTGGATACCCAGGTGCCGGCCGCGATCGTGGAGTTCCTACGGCCGCTAATGCCCCACAAGGGCAAGGCGGAGCTTTATACCGCCATCGGCCTGCACAAGTTCGGCAAGGCCGAATTCTATCGCTCGTTCCTCAAGCACCTTCACTATTCCAGCGACGATCTGGTGGTAGCGCCGGGCATCCGCGGCCTGGTGATGTGCGTCTTCACCCTGTCGTCCTTTCCTTATGTGTTCAAGATGATCAAGGATCGCTTTCCGCCGCCCAAGACGACGACCCGAGAGGCGGTCATGGAGAAGTACCAGTTGGTCAAGCTGCACGATCGCGTGGGACGGATGGCGGATTCCTGGGAGTACTCCGAGGTCGCCTTCCCGCGGGAGCGTTTCTCCGATGCCTTGCTGACCCAGCTCCGGGAGGAGGCGGCGAACAGCCTAGTGATCGAGGGTGATCAGGTCATTATCAAACACCTGTATATCGAACGGCGCATGCGTCCCCTCAATCTCTATCTGGAGACGGCGGACGCGGGGCAGCTAAGGCATGTGATCCGGGAATACGGCGATGCCATCAAACAACTGGCCGCCGCGAATATCTTCCCGGGCGACTTGCTGTTCAAGAACTTCGGTGTTACCCGCCAGGGTCGCGTAGTCTTTTACGACTATGACGAGATCTGTTATCTGACCGAGTGCAACTTCCGAGAAATTCCAGAGGCACCCTTTCCGGAGATGGAACTGGCGGATGAGCCCTGGTATACGCCGGCGCCGGGGGATGTCTTCCCGGAGGAGTTTGCGACCTTTCTACTCCCGGATCCCCGCATCCGTGCGTGTTTCCTGGAATACCACCGAGAGCTGCTGGATGCCGCCTGGTGGCGCCGGCGCCAGGAGGTCATCCGAAACGGGTATCTGGAGGATGTGTTTGCGTATCCGGTGGAGCGGCGTTTTCTGCGTACACAACCCTGAGTAAGGCAATGGTCGTGAATCAAGCTCGCTTTCAATCCACAGATTTCGTAGATGAAAAACGAAAAAATCTGTGAGAATCCTGGTGGACAAGCCTTGGTATATGGTTGACGTAGGGTCCGCTGTGCGGACCTTCTAAATGTCAACACTACGATCCCTCTCGAAGTAACACCATGCCATAGGGCGGGACAGAAACTTTCTGTTGAATGCACCCGCCATCACCCGTCGCGTCCCTCCACTTCTTGTCTTCGTTGCTCCGGAAGATTAGCTGGGCGTTGATGTAGCGAGAGCCCCGCCAGCCCGCGTAGGGCGGGAAAGCGCAGCGCATCCCGCCGATACTCGGACGGCGGGATGCGGTCGTCCCTGACCTGTCCCGCCCTACGCGGGCTCGTACAATCCGTCGAGCGCGTAGAAAAAGGCTTGCCCTTGAGCTCCGAGCTCGATCAAGCCTTGCTGCATGGGACCGCGATCGGTGGAGCACGGCCCAAGGCGCAGATTCAAGCGGGTAGCAAAAAATACATCGCCAAGTTTGCGTCGGCGACCGATCTCTACAGCCTGGCCAAGGCAGAATTCATTGCCATGCGAATCGGTGCTCTGGCGGGGCTCGAGGTGGCGCCCGTCTCCCTTGTACGCGCGATGCACAAAGAGGTGCTGCTGATCGAGCGTTTCGACCGCGTGCCATCCGGCGGCGGCTGGCAACGCAAGGCGATGGTGTCGGCACTCACGATGCTCGCCCTCGATGAGATTATGGCGCGCTATGCGAGCTACGAGGACTTGGCGGAGCTCGTCCGTCACCGCTTCAAAGATGCTCGAGCGACGCTACGCGAGCTCTTCTCCCGACTGGCATTCAACATCCTGTGCGGCAACACGGACGATCACCCCCGTAACCACTCGGCCTTCTGGGACGGGCAGGCGCTCGCGCTGACACCGGCCTACGATTCTGTCCGCAACCGCGCACCGGCAACGAGGCCTCACAGGCGACGCTGATCACCGGTGGAGATCGCATGAGCCGGATCGCTTCATGCCTCGATGCGGCGGCTCATTTTCTACTGTCCCGCGATGAGGCAATCGCGATCCTCGAAGGTCTGCTGGACAAGATTATCGAGAGCTGGGACAGCGTTTGTGACCAAGCCGAGCTCGCTCCGACAGACCGCACCCTGCTGTGGGGGCGACAGTTCCTGAATCCTTACGCCTTCGAGGGTCTCGGCGACGATGCTGCTTACCTGAAAGCCATGGCCGACGATGCGCGTGCTCGAGAGGCTCGCGTCGGCTGACAGACACATCGTTACCCCTATCCCGGCGCTAGTACCTCGTTTCACCTTATTTTTCATTATCAAACCCGTAGGGTGGGCTGTGCCCACCATCCAGGCCCATAGTGGTGGGCACAGCCCACCCTGCGGGATACATGCAAAATTTGATGAAATGAGGTACTAGGAGGTGTTTTCAATGGGACCTATATACATAGCTAGCCACGGCGGGTGGTGTTTTCCTTTGCGGCCTGGATGAAATCCAAATGACGGATAAGAACTGGTTTCGCAACCGCCTCAGTCTCCATAGGCTGCCGGTAGCTTTCCCTAATTGTGGTTCTGGCTAACTATGTATATAGGTCCCTTTTCAATCAGTAACTAGAAGCCCCATTGAAAGGTAGCAACTCTCGTGGGAGCCGGCAACCAAGCCTTCATTCCGGCTGGGACGCTGGAATCCAGTGCCAGGGATGGCAAAAACTGCGGGGGTTGGAACCATCAGATCGCACAACCATACCACTTTGAATTTAACTACTACCCGTGGTTTCTATAGGCCCAGGCCACGTACCTGGTCGAAATCCCGTAGACATCAGGTTTTTCGTGCCCGCTGCATGTCCCTATTGTGCTTTCCGGTCGGTAAGACTTTTTATAGTGCATTTGCTGGTTAGCCCGCCGATAAGCGGTGCATGGACGCACCGCTTATTGTTGCCCTTCAGTCGCATGAGGTACAAGCGTCGGCTGCAAGGGCTTGTTAGGCAATTTACTTGTTCAAAGACCCAAATCAGAAACGACCTGGTCCGAGGTGTAGTCCGAAGTATCCGGCATCTCGGCCAGCCCCGCCCGCACCGGATTGAGATCCACATAGGCCATGTCAGTAACGCCTTCTCGTCCAGCAGCGCCTGACTCTTGAACAGCAATCGCCTTAAATCAGAGTGATGGCCATAAGGCCGAGCGCCAGACTGCGCGAGTCGTCACCGATCCGGAGAGCCTGCGGGCGCACGGCGTCGGGAAACCGGAATTTAAGCCGCAAGGTCCTGTGTTTTTGCAGCTTTTCGCGCACCGCATCAGGTATCGGGACGCGGATGCGGTTGGCGGCGTATGTCGTGAGGCGGGCGGTCGTCGCTACCATGCCATTGACTGAAATTTCGATATTTTGCTCGGGGTGAAGGGGCGAGACCAGCGCGTTGGCTTCGATCAGGATTTCATGGGCACCGACATCCGACAGCAGTAAGACGACTTCCGCCGCCGGACCGTTCGACCAGGTCCCCCACGACTCCGGGTTGGACCAGCCTGCGGCCAGATAGATGAGGCCGTCTCCGGACTCCGAGAACCGGATCCGCTCGCCGCTCCCAACCGCCGGAAGAACATCCGCCAACCCCAGCTCGCGGTCGAGGTGACCACACTTGCGGCAACGCTTCCAACCGGGCGCCACCAAGTAAAACCCATCGATGCGTGCCAGAAGATCAGTCTCGGAATCGATGTGCAGGGCGATGGACCCGAGTTTGGTCGGGTCGAGCACATAGAGGGAGTCGGCCTCGTAGCGCCCCGTGTTCAGGGTGACCGACGCCTTTTTCAGTGCGGTTTCAAGCGCTCTTTGATTGACGCGGGCGAGGTAGACCGCATCCGTACCGAGACCATATCGCCCGGCGTAAGCCGCGAGCGTTTGCCAATGTGGAGAATGATCCATCAGAGGCAGCCGCCGAACTTTTTGGTATCTGGCGACGGCCTGGGCCCAGAACGGATCTTTCAATGGGGTGCCCCACTCCGTCGCGGGCCTTACAATCAACTGGCTCCGGGTTACCTGCCATCCGGCCCTGGTATCGATCACCTGAATCGCAAGGGCGATGGCCAGCAACGAGATCGCAGTCCGGGGATTGTGACCGCGAACGGCGATGAAGACGACAGTCAGTACCAGTACATAGAACACGGGCCAAAACATCCGTCCTGAACTTTGAAATACGTTTGCGGCATGCAACAAGGGGTCGGCCAGTGAAAGCTCGAGCTGCCGCGATCCGATCCCGATCTTGTGGGAGAGCGCGAACAAAAAGAGGCTCACCAAGGCGCCCAGAAGGGTCACCCGCTGCTTGATCGCCGCTGGTAAGCCAGTATTCCCAGCGATCAGCGCAGGCAACGCGAAGAGCGTCAGAGCAATGATTCCGAGGCCGAGATAATTGAACCCCTCGTATTCCCCCTCTGCCTGTGGCAGATTCTTCAATATATATGACCAACCATTGGGATCCAAAATGGAAAACAGGTTCATTCGATAGAGACCGAATCCACCCGTCGAAACCCCGCTTCCCACTGTGAAATAGCCGGCCTGCCAACAGGCGAGCCCGACCAGCGCCAAAATCCCGACAAGTTCCAGCACGGCGGACTTTGCAGGTCGCTCATGCCGAATCAGGATTTGAGTCAAGTCAGCCAGCCATAGAGCCGCGGCCATCGCCAGCAAATAGGGGTGCACCAAGGCGGCAACCACAAGGACGAGGGCCCAGAGTACGGTACGCATGTGCTGAGTCGGTCGGAGCGACAAATAGAGTGCCGCGAGGATCAGAAAATGCCCGACCAGGCTGAGATGACCCAGCAGACGCCAAATCATTGGCGGTGCGAAGACGAACAAGCCAGCACCGAGGAGACGAATAGCGGGATGCTCCGAGACCAGGCCGACCAGCTTCCATGCGAACCAGGCCTGGAGGACAAAGCAGGCAAACAGCCACCAGCCGAAGTATTGAAAGGTCTCGGGCAGCAGTGACGAGAATGGCTTGAAGAGAAATGCCAAGAGAGGATTCGAGTCGGAGAACAGAATGGCATTGCCCAGCTCGAGGCCATAATCGGGATTCAGACCAATGGGAAACGACCAATCGGAGTTACGAAAGAAATGCCATCCAAGATAATGCGTGGAGGGATCGCCGTTGGCTAGCCAAGCGATATTGTCCGGTCTCAATACCTGAGGTCCGACGATGAGAAAAAAGGCGGATGTACCCAACAGGAATGGCAGGGCGGCATTGGCGATGGCTTTATTCCATGAGGTTTTCACGCAAGGAACCTCTGGTTATCATAAGGCGCGGTCCAACCTTGAAACCCCATAACCGACTGGTCAGATAGGTGATGAACGGAATCACCGCAGCGGCTGAAACCGCTGCGGCGGCGGGGGCTAGCCATGCAGCCTTCGTGAGCGCGGCCAACAGCAGAGTATTGACTGCAAAGGCACTACCCGAAATCAGGAAGAACCGCCGCATGGCCGTCCTTGCACTGCCGGGCGCGGCGAAGGTCCAGAGGTAATTTCCGGCAAATGAAATTGTGAAAGCGGTCAGAAAAGCAAACAAATTCGCTGCCAGCACTGGAAGCTCTGTGGTCTCGACCAACAGCCAGACGACCGCCATATGGACCGCCGTGGCGAGGATACCGACTAACCCGAAGCGGCCGACGAGAAAGAGCTCACGGCGGAGTCGCCCGCGGACTCCGTTGCGTCCCGGTCCGCCCGGACTTTGCCTCATGGCCGTTCCGCCACACAAAATGCGGACAAACCAACGACCCGATTGAGGCTCAAAAGGGGCAACTCCGCCTTGCAGATCGCCGCCAGGGTCTCATTTACCAGCCGACCGTGCCTTCTCAGCTGAGAGTGGGCAGGTTTCCCGCCGGGACGACGTAGCCAGTTGTCGGCAAGGCGAATCGCCGCGGCCAGAGGGAACACCAAGCCGAAATAGTAAGCGCCTTGTCGTACCCGCAGACCCGCACGCCTCACGACCGCTTGCAACTCGTCGAGGGTGTAACGTCGCTGGTGCCCGAGGAACTCATCGTGCCCGCTCCATAAGAACCGGAACGCGGGTACCGAGACAAGAAACCGCGCGCCTCCGGGAACTTTGCGGACGCAATCGGTCAGGAGTCCGACATCGTCATCGACGTGTTCCAAAACATCCATCAGAAGAACCAGATCGACGGAAACCCTCTCCAAAGGAGGGTGTCGCAAAAGCCCTTCTCCCGGCCGCGAGAGGGATTGGGGAGAGGGGGGCAAAGGGCGACGCTCGGTGTCTTCTGCAACATCCTCCAAAGACCGCCGATAGTGAATCGCCTTACCCGCCTCTTCCGTGTCGGCGTCGGAATCATAGCCGGTGTCGATGCACCAGGCAACGGTAGCCGTGGTTCGGCGCAAGAGATAGCGGGAAAAGTAACCCGAGCCCGCACCCACATCCAGAATCACCGCTGGGGCCGGGGCTGGGAGTAGCTTCATCATGGCCGCCGCTTTGGAGCGGTAGTACCAGTGATCGGTCAACTCGGGGCCCAGGAGAGAGGCCTCTTTGAGATCCATCGCTCACTCCTTCGGTTCATAGATATGCCGAACCAGAGACACCGGCCGTCGCTTCGCTTCGAGATAGGTCCTCCCCAGATACTCGCCGATGATGCCGATTCCCATGAGCTGGAGACCACCGAGAAAGGTAATGGTAACCAGCAGCGAGGCATAACCGGGGGTATCGACGCCGAAGAGCAGGACCCTCAGGATGATAAAGGAGGCGTACAGGAAGGATGCCAGCGCCATCATGCTGCCCAGATAAGTCCAGATCCGCAACGAAAAGGTGCTGAAGCTGGTAAGCCCCTCCAACGCAAAATTCCACAGCCGCCAGCTGTTGAACTTGGTGGAACCGGCCGCGCGCTCCGGACGGACATAATCGACAAACGTCGTCCGGAACCCTACCCAGGCAAAGAGTCCCTTCATAAAGCGCCTAGATTCCGGCAGCTCGTTCAGCGCCTCGACTACGGTGCGGTCCATCAGCCGGAAGTCGCCAACATTTTCCGGGATCACCGGCTCGGCGATCCAATTATGGACGCGGTAGAACCAACCGGCCGACAGTCGCTTGGCCCATGAGTCCGTGTCGCGGACGACTCGACGCGCGAGCACTACATCATAACCTTCCCGCCACTGTTCGATCATCTCCAAGATAAGCTCCGGTGGGTCCTGCAGATCCACGTCGATCGGCACCACCACCTGTCCTTTTGCGATCCGCATTCCGGTGGTAAGCGCGGCCTCCTTGCCGAAGTTACGGCTGAGATCAACCACCCGCAGGCGGCTATCTCGTCGCTGATATTCGAGGAGGCGGTCCAGGGTGGCATCCGAACTGCCGTCGTTTACAAAAACAACTTCCAGCTGTACCACAGGCTTGTCGGCGACCACCCGGTCTACCCGGTCGAGGAAAAGGCCGACCGTTTCGGCCTCGTTATATACTGGAACCACCAGTGATACCGAGATCGTTGGGGAGATATTGACACTTCGCTCCTCGTTGTCGGATGACCTAGGGGGCGTTCTCAATTGAGTTGTTATCATTGTCAGGTCCCGTGTGATTATATACCGATCAGGAGCTTGCGCATGACGGCACAGAGGGCCTGGGGCTTCTTGAGGCTGCGGGTCTCGATCAGGTGGCGATAATAGGCCCTGACATTGGGATCGTGTCAAGTCCCGCCAGATTATAGACACGTTTATTGAAGAGGTCGGGCTGTTTTTTGGACCAGTTTTTCACGGCAGAGAACAAGCCCTTGCTGCGTCGTCCGTATCTTGTAAGTACCACATTGCGAGAACTTGCCCCTGTCCGTTCACAACACCGCTTCCAACCCCTTACGATCAATGAGCGTGAGAAGTTTCACGGAAGGCCCGCTCGGCTTCTTCTCACCTATTTCCCACTTTTGAACGGTGGACACACTCGTATTCAAGATAGCGGCAAAAACCGCTTGGCTGACATGTGCCGTTTCGCGAAGCGCTCTGATCTTTTCTGGCGGCATCTCCTCGACATCGAGATGGCACAATGCATCGAACTCGTGCATGCGGCGTTTGTCGATCAGGCCGGCTGCGTGCAATCCGCGAGCGGTTTCATGCAGTTCTGACAGGATTCGGCTGTTACTCTTGGTTGTGGTCATGACAAATCTTCTCTATCTCACCGGAGGAAAGCGCAACGGCGATTTGTCGATCATCGAGCCCGAGCAGGTCCGTTGCCACTTCCCGGAATAGACGCAATTCACGCTCATCGATGTTGACCCGCTCGTTCTTCGCAAATCCGTAGAGAAAGAACCAGCGGCTTCCCAGGTTTGTGGCGACGATTGTCCGGGCGCCGCCGCGCCTTCCTTGCCCCGGAAGCGCGATGCGCTTTTTCAGCACGCCGCCACCGAGGTCCGCATCGATCAGACCATCCTCCATCTCGGAAATGGCCTTGCAGAGCGTTGCATCAGACAAGTCCACCCTGCGCATCCAACGAGTGAAGGTACGGGTCCTGAACACTCTCCTCATGAAAAAAAGTCTATCACTTGGTGAAATACTGCGCAGTAGTCTTTCGCCCATCTGTGGCACTCGCCGACTCGAAAATCAATGGTAATCCGGGGGGATTCCAACATGACTTCTCCGTGCATAGGTTATCTCGGCTCGACTCGATTCTTCTCGTCACCGAATACCCACCAAGAACGCCGACGGAGGCAGGATCGGTATCTCCCTCCAGGGGTGCATATCGGTGAGGTGCGGGTCGCTGGCGACGATGAGCTCAGCGCCGGCTGCCTCTGCGAGTGCGAGAAATTTGTTGTCTTTCGGGTCGGTACAGTCGGTCACGGTCCGGTCGACGGCGACCATGGTCACCCTTTGCCGAAATTCGGCGACGAATTCCTGCCGCAAGCCGGTCCCGACATAAGGGTCGAGCTTCGGGCGCATCAGGACGGTTTCCAGTTCGGCCAACGTCTCGTCACTGGCGCAGATCTCGAATTGCAGCAGGGCCTTTTCCAGCGCCAATGCAGGAACAGACTCGGGCCGGATGGCGGCACTCACCAACACGCCCGTGTCGATGACGATCCGCCTAACGAAGCTCATGCACCAAGCGGTTCACGCCCGAATCCGTGAGAGTGGGGGATTCGCTGTCATCCGTTTGCTCGGTCACCTTCCGGCGGTAGCGAGAATACCAGCGTGTCGCCTCGTCACGCCGTCTACGCAATTCAACCAACTCCTGCATGTCATGGCTGGAAACGACATAGGCCACGGTCCGTCTACGTCGAGTGACCTCGACGGGTTCACGCTGGGATCGGTCGATCAGTTCGCCGAAACGATTTTGCGCTTCGACAGAGGTTACGGTAATCATGGGATTCTCCATGGAATGACTGACACAGCTAGTTTAGCTATTTCGCAACCTTTGACAACCATCAGGACTTACCGTGCATGTCGAGGGACTTCATGGCGCAGAGTCATGCCCACGCGCCAGCAGCGAGGCGGAATCGAAGTCCTCTAGCCGACACGGTGCCCCGCGCGAGGGTGCCTTGATCATGCCGGTACCGCAATCTTCGAAACCTTTGCCAGCGGGGGCTACAACATGCGGAAGATCGGCGATCATGGGGGAGTGCACTACTCGATGATCAGTAGAATGATCAGTCTGATCGCGAAGGCACAGGTCAAGACCTGACCCCTTTCCCCCCTTGCTGGATGGGCGCTTCTTGGCTACACTTCTCCCATAATGGGAGATACACTGAAACATGCGGATTATCGCCAAGAGCACGCTGAAGAAATTCTGGGACCAGCCTGCATACAGGGATGCTCAAGGCCCATTGCAAAGCTGGCATGAGGAAGCGGCAAGAGCCAAATGGGCATCACCGCAGCAGATCAAGGCGCAGTACCGCAGCGCCAGCATTTGCGCCAACAATCGTGTCGTGTTCAATATCGGTGGCAACAAGTACCGCTTGGTAGTAGAGGTGCAGTATCGGGCCGGCATCGTTTGGGTGAAATTCGTAGGAAGCCATGCGCAGTACGACAAGATCGACGTGGAGACCGTGAATGAATATTAGGCCTATCCGTTGCAACGAGGATCTGCAAGCGGCTTTTCGCCGTCTCGAGACGATTTTTCAGGCCGAAGAGGGAACGCCGGAGGCGGATGAAATGGAGATCCTGGTTACCCTGATCGAAGCCTATGAGAATAAGCATTATCCGATCGGTCCGGCGAACCCCGTCGACGCCATCAGATTCAGAATGGAACAACAGGGGCTGACCCCACGCGATCTCGAGGCCTATATCGGCTCCAGCGGTCGGGTGTCGGAGGTGTTGAATCGCAAGCGCCCCTTGAGCCTGCGTATGGTGAAGCGCCTGCACGACGGATTGCGTATCCCTTATGAGAGTCTGATGGCGGGGGTATCATGAGAGCTGCATACACAGCTTTCTTGGAAAATGGTGAGCGGGACCGGAAAATCATGAAACCACCGGAGTGATATTCTCACCGGTTTCAGAATCAAACAAGTGGACATCGCCGCGTTCGACGGAAAGGTCAATTGTTTCCCCTTCCTGTGCTCGAATATCCGCTCCCAGGCGCGCCACAACACGCAAGCGACCATCATGTCCGGCATCGAGCTCGAGCTCCCGCTGCAGTGCGCCCAACCTCCCGCCAGTATTTGCTCGCACGTCGAAATGCACGAAAAGATCGGCCCCAAGCCATTCGACCACTTCTAACCGAGCTTGGAATTTAAACACTCCGGCGTCCGACCGATTAGCGTGGCAAAAATTCTCGGGGCGAATACCGGCGATGACCTCGCGTTTTCCCCGCGGCAAGCTATAAGAAAAATCTTCGGGAAGGGCGACCTCGCTCATGGGAAGAATGAGCCTGTTCTCCTCGATTTTTGCAGGAAGGAGGTTCATGGCCGGCGAGCCGACGAAGCCGGCGACGAACAAGTTGGCCGGACGTCCGTATAGCTCCCGCGGCGTTCCTGTCTGCTGGATCTCCCCCTTACGCAACACTGCAATCCGATGGCCGAGCGTCATGGCCTCGGTCTGATCGTGCGTGACATACACCATTGTTGTGCCGAGACGCCGCTGCAGCCGCGCCAGTTCGGTTCGCATCTGCACTCTGAGCTTGGCGTCCAAATTCGAAAGCGGCTCATCGAGCAGGAAAGCGGCAGGCTGGCGCACGATGGCTCGGCCCATGGCTACACGCTGCCGCTGGCCGCCGGAGAGCGCCGCGGGTTTACGTTCGAGCAGTTCGCCGAGCTCCAGAATGGTTGCAGCCTCTTCGACTCGCGCGGCGATCTCTGTGTTATTTACCCCGGCCAGCTTGAGCGGGAAGGCCATGTTCTCGCGCACGGTCATGTGAGGATAGATCGCATAACTTTGGAAGACCATAGCCATGTTACGGTCTTTCGGATCTCGCTCCGTAACCGACTCGCCGCCGACCCGGACCTCTCCGGATGTAGGCCGCTCGAGACCGACAATAATCTTGAGGAGTGTCGACTTGCCGCACCCGGAGGGTCCGACCAGAATGAAAAGCTCGCCGTCGCGAATGGTCAAGTCTGTCGGCCGGAGACCTTCCGTGCCATCCGCAAAGCGTTTGTTTACCTGTTCGAGAACGATCTCCGCCATTGCTACCCCTTGACTGCGCCCGCGGTAAGTCCGGCAACGATGCGCCGTTGGAAGATGAGGACCACCAGGCTCACCGGGACCGTAACCACTACGGAGGCGGCGGCGATGGAACCGGTTGGCAGCTCGAAGCGGGAGCTACCGGTGAAGAAGGCGATGGCGGCGGGCACTGTCCTGGCATCGTTGGTGGAGGTCAGCGCCGCGGCGAACAGAAAATCGTTCCACGCGAAGATGAATACCAGGATGGCTGCGGTAAATATCCCCGGCGCCGCCAGGGGGGCGATCACGTGGCGGAACGCCTGAAACGGCGTCGCACCGTCTACGCGGGCCGCTTTGTCCAAATCCCACGGGATCTCGCGAAAGAAGGCCGACAGGATCCAAATGGCCAACGGTAGGGTGAAAGTCATGTAGGGTAGAACAAGACCCGGCCAGGTGTCGTAGAGACCGATGTTCCGCCACAGGTTGAATAAGGGACCGATGACCGCCACCGGAGGAAACATGGCGATGGACAAGGCCGCCCCTAGTATGAGGGCGCGTCCGCGAAAGCGCAGTCGCACGATGGCATAGGCGGCGAACATGGCCAGCGACACGGCGAGCAGGGTCGAAACTGCGGCGATGCCGATGGAGTTCCAAAGCGCTGCCGGAAACTGGGCGTCCGCGAAGATGGCCCGGTAGTGTTCCAGGCTGAGCTCCCGTGGGACGAAGCGGTTGTCGTTCAGGTCCGCCGCGGGCTTGAGGGATAGGGAAAGGATCCACGCAACCGGCAGCAACGCATAGGCGATCACGACCAGGCTGCCGGTGCGCCAAAAGAGGGTTTCAAGCACACCTCTGTGTGGGCTCATGCCTTGTCCTCCGCAGCGAAGCTGGCCCCAAGACCTTTGACGAAGAGCATCGCGATGGCGACGACGCACAGGAAGATCAGCACCGACACCGCCGAGCCGAGCCCGAGGTTGAGCCGGCTGACAAGGGCGTGGTAGCCGACGATGGAGATTGTCTCGGTACCCTGAGCGCCGCGGGTCTGCACGAAGACGGTATCGAAGATGCGAAAGGCATCCAGGGTACGGAACAGCAGAGCCACCATGACCGCATTGCGCATCAGGGGCAAGGTCACCCGAAAGAAACGCTGCCGGGCACTTGCCCCATCCACGCGCGCCGCGTCCAGCAGGTCCTGGGGAACCAACGTCAAACCCGCAAGCAGCAGCAGGGCCATGAAGGGTGTGGTCTTCCATACCTCGGTGAGGATGATTACCAGGAAGGCCGACCAGCGTTCCGTCAGCCAGGCCGTCTCCAGGCCGAGCCAAGGGTTTATGAATCCCGTGACCGGGTCGAAGGCGAACTTCCAGGCCAGCGCCGCGACGATGGTAATGATGGCGTAAGGGACCAGAATAGACGCGCGAACCGTGCCGCGCAGGAAGAGAACCCGGTGCATCAACAACGCGAGTAACATGCCCAGCACCAGCTCGATGGAAACCGAACCGATGGTGATGATCAGGGTGTTGGCCAGCGACTCCCACCAAACCCCGGAGGTGAGCACGCCGGCATAATTGGCGAGTCCGACGAACGCCCGTTCGTCCGGGAAACGCAGGTCGTAGCGGAAAAGCGAGAGCCACACAGCGTAGGTGATCGGATAGGCGGTCACCAGCAGCATGGCCAGAGCCGCCGGAGTGCACAGGAGCCAGGCCAGACGCTCCTCCGAGTGGTCGCGCACGCGGCTCATAATAGGCCCTCCGAACGCAGTGCGCGGCCTACGGCATCGCGGAGACGCTCGGCATCCCGCTCGGGCTCGATCCTGGAGAGGGGATGCAGCGTGCGGCTGATCGCCAGCGAGACATCGTTGTAATAGGGTGTCCGGGGACGTTGCACGGCATCGCGCAATGTCTCGCGCAACAGGTCGGCGAAGGGAAAGGTCGCCCGTACCTCTGGATCGTCGTAGAGCCTGTCGCTCGTCGGCGGCAGGCCACCACGCTCAGCGGCGAGACGCTGGCTCTCCGGGGAGGCGATACAAGCGGCGGCGCGCCGTGCCAGGACCGGATGGCGTGAGAAGGCCCCCACCCCGAGGTTGATTCCCCCGATCGTGACTCGGCTGGGTTGTCCCGGCTCCACCGCGGGCCAACGTGCCCAGCCCATGTACTCGGCGACCGCCGGGGCGTTCGCGCGGGCGCTCGGCCACACGTATGTGTAGTTGACCATGAAGCTCGAGCCGCCGGACTCGAAGGCAAGGCGTGACTGGTCCTCGCGGGCGGTAGCTAATCCCGGATCGGCGGATGGGGATCCGGCAAGGCGATGCAGGATGCGCAAGGCCTCCCGGGTAGGAGCGCCACCCAAGGCGGGAGCATCTGCCTGTTCGTCGAGCACCGAGCCCCCGGCGGATGCGAGTAGGGACACGAAAAAGACCGTGAGTCCTTCATAGCGCTCTCCTTGGGCCTGGATCGTGCCGTCCTCCCCGAGCATCTCGGCCACGTCGATCATTTGGTCCCAGGTCTGCGGCGGTTGCGGCACCCGGTCAGTGCGGTACCAAAGAAGCTGAGTGTTGGTGGTAAAAGGCACCGCCCACAGCCGCTCCTTGTAGACAGCGCTCTGCACAGCGGCGTCGATCCGGCCCATGCTGACCTGCCGGGCTGCGTCCTGCGACCAGGGCAGGATCCATCCTGCTTGCGCGAACTCCGCGGTCCAGATCACGTCCATCCCGATAATATCGATATCGCTATCCCGCGCAGCCAGACGCCGCACTAACTGCTCACGCTGCTGGTCGGCGTCAGCGGGAAGCGGCTTGAGCTCAACGCGGTAAGCGCCATCCGACTTCTCGGCACAACGCCGCGCCACTTCAGCAAAAGCGCCGGACGGCTCGTTGAATACATACCAGCTTAGTATTGGAGTAACAGGTGCTTCCCGGACACAACCGGACATGAGAACTGCGGCAAGAACCGCACCGATCTGGAACCTAACAGGGAATGTCGAGTTGGTTAACACTATCATGAAAACCTTGTGGTTGCTGATGCTCAACGTACTTGCCTGCAAGCCACCAAAGTACAGGACGGCTGGCGAAAATTCACTAGGATCCCTTGAGGGCCCCGGATCTTTACAAATGAGTCGAGTTTCTGCACTGCACAAGAAATTCACGGCTCGTGGGCTTGAGGCGAAGTCTCGTCTCGCCAGCTAATAGTACAGGATTAAATAGACAAAAACCTTGGCTCTATGCTTGATACTCTTTGGCCCAATTTCTCTATATCGTGAGTACTTGGCTTGTAGCGAGTAAATACAATCAATATTGTTCCATAAAAACACTCAGTAGCCTGGTGTAGATAAAAGGAAGGTTTTCATTCTCTTATGATAATCCCTTCGTCTCTCCAATGCCTGGTTGAAAAATACAAGTTAACCGCTGGGCGTAGAACGTCCAACATACAGTAGACGGCTCTACAACCGCTTTATACAAATGGATTAATGATTATCAACCTTTGATTTACAACAGGCCCATGATGCATATCTTCAGAATAGAATTTGGTGCAGTCGGCATCCAATGCCGAAGCAATAATAAGACTGTCAAAATGTGAAAAACCATAACGTTCCGATAAATCCAGGCTATGTCGTAATGTATCAATGGTTAAAGGCTGTATTGTAGTACACTCATTTGCTATGCGGTCTACAACAATTCTCACCGACGAAATATCAAATCCTAGTTTCTTCCTCATTACATTGGCGGTTTCACTTAACACTTGCACTGATACTACCGGTTTTTTTGCTAGTAGCGCTATGGCTGCCTTTTGTTTTAACTCATCTTAACTAAGACTATAAATAACGACATTGGTATCGATAAAACTATCGCTCATTTGCTTCTTCTCGGCTAAATTTAAAACCTGCCATATCTTTTTGATAGGGCCTAAAGAATTCCTTCAATTCATTTCGTTTCGCTATTTCCATTTTATATGCCTTCACAAGTTGCGTTATAAGCTCCATAGCTGAAATATGCTCAACTTTCGCCAATTCGTATAACTGTGAGGCCACATCATCACTGATTTGTACTTTTTGCACCATTTACTCCTAATATTTTCAGATTACTTAGAACTATTGCATTGTACAGTCTAACATCGCAAATCAGCTGCCCCAAAAAGCGCCCATGAGCGTAGCGAAACGGCGCTTTTTGGAGTCGGCTGCATTTGCCTTGTTAGATTTTTGGTGGATCCGGATTTAGTTCTCTATAGTGTGCGCCACAAACCCATATATAGTCACCAGTTGGCAATATTGTTCGCCGCATATTTCCCCATGTTCTTGATGGATCTAAATCCAATAGAAGCGTACCAAGCTCTCGTAGAGCTGCTCCTTCAAATTTTGTCAGTACCTTAGTTGAGTCTTCATCTCTAGTAATTTCGTCAGGAATAAAAGAAGCGGTTAATTCATTTAATAAATCAAGACTCGACTTGGCTTTCTTCATGCTGTCCTTATCCAAATATTCTGATATTTGCAAAAATGGAATTGTAACTTTTAATGTTTTTATGATTACCTTTAAGTATGGGGCTATTTTCACAACCCAATCTTTCGGCTTGGAAAATTCATATTCTCCATCACCGCCACTCCCTATTGAGCAGATTGGATGTTGGCACCCTGGCATTTCACACCATAAATTCAGTCGATATTCGATTGCAGCCGCATTTCTTAATAGTTTTGTAAACTCTTTTCCTTTTTTGTTCGGTATGTTAGGTGTAATAGTGCATAACCTAGGATGTTCCTTTGACTCATGATTAAGAGCATTAAGTAATGAGCCAAACCACCCAGCAACCTCACTCGATAAATTAGAAAGTTGATCGTCAAGCTGAATTAGCTGTGATTCCAAGTTCCTGATATGAGGCTGAGAAAAACCGGTAAGAAGCTTATCAATATTTAGCGAAGATGAGCATGAAAGGCAATGTACTTCTCCGGTTCCTTTCCTCTTCAAATTCTGCAATGTTTCTAGTGGCAACCTCCCTTTACATTGTTTGCCAGCCATCGACACAGGGCACGGAACAGATAAGCGATATTCTAAACCTGGCCAACGTTCTCCTATTAGGTTTTCTAAAATATGTCTTAGGAGACCCATATAATAATTAGGCCAACGCCCTCCAATCATCATATGCAAGTCAGCACCCTTTAGTTCTATCAAGGCTCTACCATGCTCACGGTATTGTAGAGCCATCCCCTTTTCCCAGTGCATCCTTGGTGTTGGAGTAAACTGATGGGTTCTCACAATTAGCCAAGGTATAAGTCCAGGTGGGGAGTTCTCCATTTCGCATACAATATGGATTACCGCATCTGTTGGATCTAGTACTAAAAATGATGTTGTCGCATTATTTGGCTTTTCGGAGGGAACCAGTTGCGCAACCAAACTAGACTTTTCGCCAGGAAGACGATATGAAACATCATATTTTTCCATTAAACGCAAAAAGAAAGAATGCAATCCAGGAGGGTATTTTTGTCCGCCTGCAGATACTGACTTATCCCAAATATCAATTAGCCTAGAATGGAAGAGAACACCGTATTCTTCATTCGTTTTCCTGTCTTCTAATACGTATCCTATAGCTTTAGTTAGCCACTCTGGCTGCAATACAACCTCCTTTTTTAATCCATCATCATCCCCATAATAAATAATATACCCCAAATCATGCATTAACATTGCCAATGCGAATGATGCATCAGGCTCGATTTTATGATTCCTGCAGACAGAATCAAACCTATCGAAACTTATGTATGGATCAAGCAACCCTAATATATCGTTTCTGGCATTCGTCCATTTTTCGCTCAGCAGATCGCCCATTTGAGGAAGTCGGCTTGCTGCAGTAGCGATTTCTATCTTTAATTCTCTTATTCCTGTATTATCTTTACTATCAACCTCACAGAATCCTTGTATAATATCCCCATATTCATCGAGAATTTGGCTTTTATCAATCCTTGCGACTCTTCCTCCTGTGTTGCAATGTGTAGAAACAACTAACACGCTTGCATCCGATCCAACTCTGATTTTTATTCTATTCAGCCAGCCTAATACATCACATTGTTCCACTCCCAATCTCGGAGACCAGAGAAGCAAATACAAAGAACGTTTGCTATAAAAAAATTGATGTGAGATCCTATATACGGCCTGACCGCCAAAGTCCCACACGTTAAGATTGATGTTTCTATTATGTGAGGCAGGATACGGAACAGATAAGGACGTAATTTCAATTCCGTGAGTTGTCGCCCTATTTTCTATAAAACGCTCACCTTTCAAGGCAGATACTAAAGAAGACTTTCCAACAGCGCCTTCGCCTACTAGCACTAATTTTGCTTCATAGAGTTCTTCTGCCCCTCCATACAAACTTTTCAAATATGTAAGAGCATCCTGGGTTCCTCTTTTGGCCGTTGTAATTAAAGAATCGGGAAGAGGGTTTCTATCAATCGCAAACGTAGATAACTTGTCTAAATTGCTGAGCTCGGCCGGTAAAAATCGTAAATTATTATTATAGAGCCAAAGATGATTGAGATTCTTCAGGTTGCCGATTGAAGCAGGTAATTTAGATAGGCGGTTACTTGATAGATCTAGTGCGGTTAATGTTGTTATATCTCCAATATCAGCAGGCAATTCCTCAAGATTCATATTTGACAAATCTAGCCTGTCAGCTCTAGCCTTTATCGCAGATTTAATTTTCCCTAATGCCAGTTTGTTACTCATTCTCATTGTGTGATTGCTCTTCTTTTTCAGTTAAATCACTATATTTACGTAGTCCATGAACGCGCTTCTCTGTACTTCATTACTATACCTGGAGTTTTGTACTTTTCGGCTCCATCGGGGTAACAACGACTTGAGGTTGAGGGTTTTTGGCGGGGTTTACGCAAATTGGGTCAAACCCTATCAAAATTCCCCCTACCTGCCGACATACTCCCCCTAAAACCGCAAAACTTCACTACTATTACATTACTTGGAACAAATCTAATGGGGAACTAACCAGCAACATCCATTGCCCCCATGGACGGGGGCAATGGATGTTTGTCTGCGTTCAGCGTCTTGATAGGCGGCG
>NZ_FLUY01001597.1 GCF_900092655.1 Candidatus Thiosymbion oneisti | reverse complement strand
ACGCTCATTGCAAAGTTCCAATCGGACAGGATTCACAGGATTTTCAGGATTAACAAGATTCTTTATTTTTGTAGGGAGACCCAGTGGACCGCTGGAGCGGTCAAGACTGCATTCCCACGCTGGAGCGTGGGAACGAGCAAGGGCGGAAAAGCGTGGTGCATCCCGCCGCGGCGCTGGGAACGCCGGCATCCTGCCGGCCAGGATTTGCCGGCAAGAGGTTGTTCTTCTGGCTCCCAGGCTCCAGCGTGGGAGCAAAGCCTGACGCTCCGGCGTCTCTTAAGCCAACTCCATGTAGCGCAGGCGTCCCGCCGGCCGGAACGCGGGCGTCTCGCCCACGGATGCAGGCGAGACGCCTGCGCTGCGCGCTTGTCATTCTTGGTTTTTGCGATGACCCAGTTCAATTGAGAACGCCCCCTAACCGCCGGGCATGACCTCCGAGGGGGACCCAGTGGACCGCTGGAGCGGTCAAGACTGCATTCCCACGCTGGAGCGTGGGAACGAGCAATAGGCGGGCCGGTCGCGGTGCAGCGGCGGATTGTCCCGGCTTCCGGCAGGCTTTGGCAAGCCTCGGCAGGCCTTCCCGCATCTCCGACGGGCTTTTCCGAATCCTCGGCAGGTGTTACCGAACCTCCGGTTGGTGTTACCGGACCCGCGGCAGGCCCTCCCGAATCGCCAATAGTTTTCTTATACTTTCGTCGGGTTTTTCTAAACCCTCAGCAAGCCTTCCCGAGCCTTTAGCGGTTTTCCCGCGCCTCCGACGGGCCTTCCCGAGCCCGCGGCAGGTATTACCGAACCTCCGGCTGGCGTTACCGGACCCGCGGCAGGCCCTCCCGAATCGCCGATAGTTTTCTTGCGCTTTTGGCGGGTTTTTCTAAACCCTCGGCAAGCCTTCCCGAGCCTTTAGCGGTTTTCCCACATCTCCGACGGGTTTTCCCGAACCCGCGGCAGGTGTTTCCGAACCTCCGGCGGGCGTTACCGGACCCGCGGTAGGCCCTCCCGAATCGCCGATAGTTTTCTTGTGCTTTCGGCGGGTTTCTCTAAACCCTCGGCAAGCCTTCTCGCGCCCGCAGCGGGCCTACGCGGGTGCATCCTTCTTGATTTTGAACCACAGAGGACACCGAGAAGGCAGAGAATTGGCCTGTGCCCTTCTCGGTGTCCTCTAAGGTCCGGTCATTCCACGGAGGTTTCTTAAGCCCCGGCTACTCGTCGGGACGCACCCAGCGAAACTTGACCACCAGGGATCAGGGGTGTCGCATTCCCCAGGCACCGCGGCGACGGCGCTTTGTTTTAATCCAAAGCGGCGGCGGGTCTGTGCCATGCCGACAGGATTTTGGTAACAGCGAGCACCCTAAGGTTCCGGTTACGACCGAGGTAGCCGACTGCCGCCGCACTCCAAATGAGTGAGCCGTCTGTGCCGGGTTTCGTTCCTCAACCCAGCCTACCCATCGATCCAACAGGCATCCACAAAGAGCCTGTGATAGGCCGGGTCCGAGGATTTGACTAGTGCTTCAAGTTCCTCCACCCGGCTCGCATCGCCGTAGGCCAGATCCCGCAGCAGATGGGCGACGCGGAGGGCCGGGTGATCGAGCGGGCGGCTCTGTTCGACCAGCTTCGGGAACAGGGTTTCCTCCGGGGTCTCGTAGCCACCATAGAGCCACAGCCAGCTGTCGAGCAGCAGCAGGCAGGCAGCATTCTCGCACTGGGCCGGTGAGGGTTCGCCGGCGGCAATGGCCGCTTCGGTCGCCTGCCAGAATGCCGGATCCACCAGAGTGATGGCGTGCCCGATCCGGGGTAGATGACGCCGGGCGAGCAGCATCTTCCAGTGGGCCTTGGGCTCTAAGCGCAGCAGATCGCAGAAGGGATTGAGCAGCAGCGACCGGCGCTCGGTATCGCCGATCAGCTCTTGGCAGAATGCCCTTGCGGCTTCAGATAATCGATTACCCTCAGAGACCACCTCCCGCGCCCGATCCACAGCCCGATCCACAGCCCAATCCAGATCCAGATCCAGATCCAGATCCAGAGCCCGAGCCAGAGCCCGAGCCCGAGCCTGCATCTGAACCAGATTCAGGGCCATATCTAGAGCTTCATCCCCCCTATCTACCTCCGGAATCCGAAGCACATCCACATCCAGACCTAGAGCCAGAGCCAGAGCCAGAGCCAGAGCCATATCTAGAACCCGAGCCCGCTCCCGAGTCCGATTCAGGGCCCGCAGCAAAATTGTTTCGAGCCTTGTGGGGTCTCGATCGGTTGTCTCGAAGGCGGCATCCTTGTCCCTCAACCCAATCCCCAGCAGGAGCGAGTGACGAACATAGTCGGAAAATGGCCAACCAAGGTGGAAGGCACCCAGCAGATCCCTAATGCCTGGAAAACAGTCCTCGTTCCGCGGCACAAGCATGGCGCCAAACAGGACGGCGTAGAAATTGGACGCTGGTGACAAGAGTGCCATCACCATTCGCTCGGCATCGAAGGACCGGGAGACCGGCGTGGGAAGCACCTGGGCAGGAGAGGGGGCCAAGACATGCCGGAAGAGCCCCGACCCGGTCTCGGATTCCCAGGTGATCTGGCCCAAATCGGCGATTTCCTGCCGGGTCCAGCCCAGATTGGCGAGCCACAGGGCAATCGCCGGGGAAAGCCCGATGCGCTTCGCCAGTTGCTGCAATAGCTCCTTATTGGCCGGGGCGCGCTCCAACCAGGCCGATATCTGCTGCGTCAGCTCGCCGAGATCGGTTTCGTCGCGCGTGGTCGTGACTGCATGGAGCCATTCTGCCAGGATCTCTTCTTCCAGCTCTTCGGCCGCATCCACCCCGTCCAGGAGGCAGCCGCCGAGCAGCAGGGCGCGGCGGGTCGCATCTTCATCCCTGTCGTCCGTGCGGATCTGTTCCAGCAGGAAATGCTGGGACTCGGCCCGCTCCAGGGAGCCGATCAAGAGGCGCAGCACCTCATGCCAGCGGCTCTGGGTGATGATCCCCTGCACCGCCTGCCAGATCACGGGCATGCCGCCGGCCTCGCCGCTCTTGCGCAGGAAGGTGGCGGTGAGATATTCCTGAAAGGTGAGGTGGACGAAGCTGTACTGGCGGTCGCCGGCCTCGATCAGGAGCCCCGCCCGCTCGCGCACGAAATACAGGAAGGTCGCGGCCAGCTGCCGCGGATCTTCGTAGCGGGGCCGCTCGAATTCGGCAACATAGTCGGTGAGAAACCCCAGCAGGTCCTGGTAGGGGACCACCGCCCGCTGGCCCTTTTCCTGGTCCCCCATGGCCCCGTGCATCCAGTGGGCGATGGCCTCCATGCGCGCCCGGTTGCGGCGTTCCACCTTGTTGCGGCTCTTCTGGTGCTCCAGCTTGAACTTCCAGGCGTGCCAGGTGTTGAGCAGGGTCTCGGTGCACTTCTGGTAGAGCACCACCCGTTCGTCGGGCAAGACGGCATCGATGCGATGGACCAGGCAGATGATGGTGAGCAGCAGGGGGTTTTCCGCCAGATCGCGGATGGCCCGCGAGTCCTGGTCATGCAGGATGCGGATCAGGTCGTTGGCGTGGTGGGCCCGTTCCTGCTGGTTGTCGATGCGGGCCCGGTACCAGTTGTGGACGAACGCTTCGATGTCCGGCCGGGTCAGGCGCGCTACCTGGTGGTGGGAGAAGCCGAGGCCCTCGTAGCGGATCGCCTTTTCATAGCCTACGATGCGGGAGGTTACCAGGGTGGTGTTGCCGGGGTAGCGCCGCAGCAGGGCTCGGATCTTGTCCCGCACGATACGCTTGAACTCCGGGTCCGGCAGCTCGTCGATGCCGTCGAACAGAAGGATGGCCTCTCCCAGCTCCAAATAATAATCGAGGAATTCCCGGTCGAATTCTTCCACGCCGAGATAGCCTTGGGCGGTCTCGATGAGGTAGTCGCCGAGCTCGAGCTCGGGGCGCTCCTTGAGCTCATCCGCGAATTGACGCAGCACGACGAACAGGGGGAGACGGCCGTCGCCGGTCTGGCCGAAGCGCGCCATCAGTGGGGGATGGAAGCCGGCCAGGGCCAGGAAGCGCAACAGGGTGGATTTGCCGCACCCCGGATCGCCCAGGATCACATGGCGATTGCCGGCGGCGAGCAGGGTCAATGGATCGGTACGGACGGCATCGTCCGCCGGGGCGGTGCCTTCGGGCACCACCCGCAGGGGGATATAGATCCGGTCCATGTCGACGCCACCGGACGCCTCTTCCTTGTAGACCGACATGCCGATGAACCGGATCTTGCCGTAGAGCTTGAGGAACTCCCGGTTATAGTCGGCACGGACGCTGTCGATACGCCGGCAGCGTTCCTGGCCCTTATCGATGCGTTCGGGGAAATACCGGAGCGCCAAGGCCGGGATCTGCTGGATCAGGCGTTCGAACGCTTGGCGATCCACCCATTGGATCGGTGTCGATTCCTCAATCTTAAAGTCAGAGATGATTCGTTGCAGGGCATCCTGGAATGAGGACCGCTCCGATTGCTCTCCTTTAACTGAAGGCGAGATCGCAATCACGCGCTCAATGGCCGTCTTGCGCTTCCCCTTGGGCCTTCTGAGCTGTTTGGCCAGCTCGAAGGACGGGGTTGCAACCAGGGCCAGGGTGGTGCCGGCCAGCCAAGCTCCGCTACCGATTTCGATCAGTTCGGCAGCGGGTTGTTGCAGGAGCGAGCTACGCAGGACCAGGGAAACGAGGCGCTCGAATTCGGTCCCGTTTTCCTGCACCACGGTTTCGAGGGTGCGCGGTGGCGGCATCTTGTCTGATCCTGGGCCGGCCGGTGGGATGGAAGCCAGGGGACCAGAATATGCCATGCCTCTGCCGGGAACAACTGTCACGGACACTGAGCCGCGAACCGGATCGGCTCTCGTGCGCCGGCCCGGATTACCCGGTCCATCCCGAAGTGATTGCCGATGCGCTCTCCCAGGCCGCCCGGCACTGGGACGGGAGTCGCCGGGGCGGGAGTAAAGCGGCGGAGGATTTGCAGCAGGCAATCGCCTGGATCGAGGAGATGCCGGTCCTGCACGACCGCATTGCCTTGCTGCGGAAGAAGCTGAATTCCCTCGCGCCCGAGCATCCGAAGCTCGAGCATCCGCTTAGGCCCGTGCTGGCAGGCCATATCCGGCGCTGGCTGGATGGACTTCCCGCTGCCGACAGGGCCTATTACCCGTAGGATGGGCTGTGCCCACCGACTCGTCCGGTTCCGATGAGGCCGCAGGACAATTTGAGCCCCAAAGACCTATATTGAGTATAGGAAAATATAGCCCGCGTCGGGCGGATTGCCCAAATGAGGTTTCGGTAGTGGCAAATTCAATAAGTGTTAAAGGTTCATCTTTTTGATCCCCTCTCCCCAACCCTCTCCCGGTGGGAGAGGGGGCATAGCGGCCAGTGCTGTTGGTCATGTTCCAACTTAGATATTAACCACTACCACTCAGGGATTTCCCCAGGGTCACGACCAGGGCGTGCCGAGCTTGGGCAAGATTCCGGCAGGGCGCGCGGGCGGCCATATTCAGCTGGAGGCCGAGGGCGAGTACAGATTTCTGCCGGGCTTCAGCGGCACCCCGGTGTGGAGTCAGGATGCCCGCGGTAGCGAACCCCTATCACCCTTCCCATCGTAATCAGTTGGCAGCATTTGTTAACCTTGTTTCTTCGGTTACAGATACAAGCTGCTTGTAGGAATTGAGAGATTTCCACTTACCAACAGAATCTGTGGATATCTCTGTGAATAATCCCTGTGCAGGGTGCCGAACACGGCGAGAAATCAAGCTATTAGAGGGATTGGCGCTTTTTTATCAGCCCCCTGATTTTCATTCTTAATCAAAGACTTAAATGATTTTCTAATAGACCGATCTAGGCCGAGCCGGGGTTTCATGCAATCGTCCTGATGTCAAGGCCCGGATGTGTATAAGTTCAATCCGGTCGCATCCCGCCGGCGGTGGATCCGCAACGGCGTTAGCCCTCTCGAACCACGGATCGATACGGATCAACACGGATTGGTTTCCATCCGTGTCGATCCGTGTTCATCCGTGGTTCTCTATTCCGGTTGTTAATGGAATCTCCTGTAGGGAACGGCCGACCTGCCATTCCGCAGAGTCGTTCCGCAGGCGGTTCAGAACGCCGGGTCGGGCGTTCCCTACGAGAATTGAGGCACAGCCCACCCTACCGGCGACTCAAACCGACCCGCCAGGGCCGTGTCTGCGGGCAAGGTTTATACAGGCTCGCTCGGTTGCGATTTATCCGGGGGTTGCACTCAACCCGAAAAGCAGTCAGGATTGGCGTCTCCGAGCGGTCGTCCAGAGGGAAGATGGCGCTTACCGGAATGGCCGTCCCATCCATCTAAAGGGCGATTGTCTGATGGCAATCGCCCCAGGTAGCTGAAGTCGTACCGCATGACCCCCGAAGATCTCAAGCCAGTCCGCGATCACATCGCCGCGCGTATCATCGGCCAACAGCGCTTCGTCGACAGCATGCTCATCTGCCTGCTCAGCGACGGTCATCTCCTGGTGGAGGGCATGCCGGGCCTGGCTAAGACCACGGCGATCAAGGCCATGGCGGAGGCGGTGGAAGGGGATTTTCACCGCATCCAGTTCACCCCGGATCTGCTGCCGTCGGATCTGATCGGCACCGACATCTACCGGCATGAAAAGGGTGAGTTCGAGTTCCGTCCCGGCCCCCTGTTTCACAATGTGCTGCTCGCTGATGAGGTCAACCGGGCCCCGGCTAAGGTGCAATCGGCCCTGCTGGAGTCCATGGCCGAGCATCAGATCACCGTGGGCCAGCGCACCTATCCCTTGCCTAAGCTGTTCATAGTGTTGGCGACCCAGAACCCGGTGGAGCAGGAAGGGACCTACCACCTGCCGGAGGCCCAGCTCGACCGCTTCCTGATGGAGGCGGTGGTGGACTATCCCACCCGGGAAGAGGAGCTCAAGATCCTGGAGCTCGACCTCCAGCAGCAGCGGACCAGCTATACAGCACCGTCCAAGCCCCTGTCCCAGACCGAGCTGTTCGCGATGCGTCGGGACGTGGCCAATCTGTATCTGGATCCTAAGCTCAACAACTACATCGTCGATCTGATCCAGGCCACGCGCAATCCCAAGGTCTATGACCCGGATCTTGGCCGTTGGTGTCGGTTCGGGGCCTCGCCCCGCGCCAGTATCGCCCTGGCCCGTTGTGCCCGGGCGCGGGCCTGGATGGATGGCGACCAGTTCGTCGCCCCGCACCACATTCAGGCCGTCGCCCCGGAGATCCTGCGCCACCGGTTGCTCCTGACCTTCGAGGCGGAGGCCGAAGGCATCACCACCGACGAGTTCATCAATCGGTTGCTCAATCTGGTCGCGATTCCCTGAGGGACAAGCCTCCCACTCGATGAGTCTCTATCCCCGCCTCGACGACCTGCTGGAGCTCCGCCACCAAGCCCATACCCTGGGCTTGCCCTCGCACCACCTGGTCAGCTCCACCTTCGCCGGACTCTACGCCTCGGTGTTCCGGGGCGCCGGCGTCAACTTCGAGGAGGTGCGCCAGTACCGCGAGGGCGACGATATCCGCTACATGGACTGGAAGGTCACGGCCCGCACCAACGAGCCCCATCTCAAGGTCTTCCGCGAGGAGCGCGAGCGCTCCGTGGTCTTGTGTGTGGACCGGGGTCCCCACATGGGCTTCGGCACCCGTGGTACCTTCAAATCGGTGCAGGCGGCCCGCGCCGCCGCGCTCATCGGGTGGGCGGCAAGCCGCCTCAACGACCGGGTGGGTGGCATGGTCTTCGGTGACGTGGAGGCGGGGTTACAGCACTTCAGGCCCGCCCGCGGCCGCCGCGCCCTGTGGCGACTCCTGCGCACCCTCACCGAACCGGCGATGGCCGGCGATGCCCCCATCGACTACCTGGGCGGCGCCCTGCGGCGGGCTACCCGCGGCCTGCCGACCGGATCCCTGGTATTCGTCATCGCCGATCTCAACCGAGAGGCCATCGACCTGGAGCGGGTCCTGGGCACCCTGATTCAACGCAACGCGGTGGCCCTGATCCCGGTGGACGACCCGGCGGATTGGGAGATCCCGGCCATGGGCGTGACCACCTTCACCGGCACCGACGGCCAGCTGATGGAGATCGACACCGATGACCCTCAGGCGCGGCTGATCTATCGCGAGACCTGGGAAGAGCGGCGGAAGATGCTCCAAGCCATGGCCTACCGGCTCAATATCATCCTCCTGCCGGTCCGCACCGACCAGGAGATCCACCTTACCCTCATCCATGACCTGGAGCACCGGGCACGGTCGCGGGCGGTCTGAATGTTCCCGGGTGTAGAGCAGCTGCGCGATATCCACGGCATCCAGGGCGTGCCCTGGTGGCCGCCTGGACTCGGCTGGTGGCTCCTGACGGCGGCGGTGCTGGCGCTGGCCTTTCTGATCTGGCGCTTTCGCGCCAAGCTCCGCGTGACGATACCGCCCGTTCCCTTCTTCACCGTCGGCAGTTGGCGCTGGGACGCGGCCCGGCGACTACGGGACCTGCGCCAGCGCGCCGGCACCCAGGACAGCAAACAGACCGCGGGCGAGCTCTCCGAGCTGCTGCGGCGGATCGCTATGGCCCGCTTGGGGCGTGATGCCTGCGCGGGACTCACGGGCCAAGACTGGCTGGCCTGGCTCCAAGGCAATGACCCCAGCGGTTTCGACTGGTCCCGACGGGGACAGGCGTTGCTGGAGGTCCCCTACGCCCCGCCTGCGGACCCCAAGCGTTCCCAAGAGCTGCTCATGCTCATCGATGCCGCCTACGATTGGGTCGAGGTAGAGGAGCGGAAAAAAGAGGCGCGGAGAAAACCGGATGTTTGAGTTCCACTGGCCCTGGGTCGGTCTTCTCCTGCCGCTCCCCTTGCTACTGCCCTTCCTGTGGCCGGATCGTCGCGCCGCTCAGGATGAGGAATTGGAAGGACAACGGACCACCCTGCTGCATCCCCACCTGCAGGAGCTTAGATCCGCCTTCCAGGTCCGTCGACCAGGGCGCCGGCTGGCCGGCTGGCTGCACAAGGCCCTGCTGTATCTGCTGTGGGCCGGCCTGGTCCTGGCCCTCATGCGTCCCCAATGGCTCGAGCCTCACACCCAAGTCAGCACCCCGGGCTATGACCTGATGCTGGCGGTAGACGCCTCCCACTCGATGGATGCCCTGGACTTCACCGTCGAGGGTCGGCAGGTGAGCCGGATGCAGGTGGTCAAAGGGGTCATGGGCCGCTTCGTGGATGCCCGTAAAGGGGACCGCATCGGGCTCATCGTCTTCGGCAGCCAGGCCTTCGTGCTCTCGCCCTTGAGCGTGGACCGGCTGGCCGTGCGCCAGCTGTTGGACGGCGTGGTGCCCAGCATTGCGGGTCAAGGCACCGCCCTGGGGGATGCCATCGCCCTGGGCGTGAAGAAGCTGCGTGAGCGCCCCGAAGGCTCCCGGGTCATGATCCTGATCGCCGACGGCGACAACTCCGCCGGGGGCTTCGCGCCGCTCGAGTCGTCCGTGCTGGCCCGCGCGGCGGGGGTGCGCATCTATGTCATCGGCGTCGGCAGCAAGCAGGAACGCATCCCCATCGTGGAAGAGGGGGTCATCAAGTACCGGGACGACCTGACCATGGACGAGGACACCCTGCAACGCATCGCCAATATCGGCGGTGGGGCCTATTTCCGCGCCACCGATACCCGGGCCCTGGAAGAAATCTCCACCCGGATCAGTCAGCTCGAAAAGACCGAGGCGGAGGCCCGTACCGCCTTCCTGCCCACGCCCCTGTACCGCATCCCCTTGGCCCTGGCCTTGCTGGCCCTGCTGGGGCTCGGCCTGTTCCCGGAGGGGCGCAAGCGCTTCGTCACGAGGGTAGCCAGTGCCTGAGACCGGCTTTCACTTCGAGCAACCCGGCTGGTTCTGGGCCCTGCTGGCCCTGATCCCGGTCGCCGTCTGGCTATGGCGCAGCTCCGCCAAGGCCGCGCGCGGACCCATCCACCGCTATGCCGATCCGCACCTGCTGCCCCACCTGACCGGTACCCGGGCGCTCAAGGCAACCGAACGCTGGGGCCGTTTCCTCCGCTGGTCTGGCCTGTGGGCGCTGCTGATCGTCGCCATGGCCGGGCCCAGATGGGACTACGAAGACATCCGCCTCTTCCATCCCGGCAATAACCTCTTGATCCTCCTGGACATCTCCCGCTCCATGCAGGTAGACGACGTGGCCCCCAGCCGCCTCGGCCGCGCCCGCCAGGAGATCCAGGACCTGATCCTGCAGAATCGCCAGGTACGCCTCGGGCTGATCGCCTTCGCCTCGGTGCCCCATGTGCTCTCCCCCATCACCGAGGATACCTACACCATCCTCAATTCCCTCCCGGCCCTGTCCACGGACCTCGCCCGGCTCCAGGGCAGTCGCCTGCACCAGGCCCTGGACCGCGCCGAGAACCTGCTCGGCAGCCTGCCGGAGGACAGTGCCCGCTCCATCCTACTCATCTCCGACGGTGACTTGGACGAACCAGGGCTGACCGCACGGATCGAAAAGCTGGCGGGGCAGGGCATCCGTTTTCATGTGCTCGGCATCGGTACCGAGGAAGGCGCACGGGTCCCGGCGCAGCAGGGTGGGTGGATCCTCGACCGCACCGGCCAGCCCGTCCTCTCCGCCCTCAACAAAACCCTGCTCGAGGAGCTAGCCGAGGTCGGTCAGGGAATCTACCAGGTAGCGGACTATCGGGACGACGACACGCAAGAGATCCTAGAGGCAGCGGCGATCACCCGTCTGCCCCCGGAGGCGAGTGACGAGCGCACCCGCATCTGGAACGAGCGCTTCTACCTGCCACTGCTGCTCCTGGCCGCCCTGCTGCTGCCCAACTTCCGCGGGCGGCGTAGGATGCGGTGAGTGAAACGAATCGCATAATGATGCGGCAAGGAACAAACCCCAACGAAAGAAAACTACGAATCACGCGAATCCACGCGGATCGATTCGTGCTGATTCGCGCGATGTTCTTCGGCTACTAGTATATACCGTTGCCATGACTACGAAAGAACTCATCAAATCAGAGATTGATAATGTTAATGATAGATATTTGGATGAACTTTACAGTGTCATAAAAAACTTTGTCGAAGCTAAGACTGTTCCCAAAGAAGGCAGTTTCATGTCAAGATTAAAGTACATCAAAATCGATGCTCCTGAAGATTTCTCCGTGAATATCGATCTTTATGTAAGCGGAGAAAAGCGAATTGAATAGAATATTTGTTGATACATTATTTGTCATTGCGTTGGTAAACCAACGCGATCAGTATCACCAGCGTGCTTTGGAATTAGCAGATGAGTATGAAGGTCATCTATTATTGACTACTGATGCCGTACTGCTTGAAATTGGTAATGCGTTGGCACGAAACTTTAAAAAACAGTCGGTTGAAGTTATTGAAGAATTTTACGTTTCTGAGGAAATGGAAATTATACATCTGAGTCCGCAACTACTGAAGCAGGCATTCGAACATTACAAAATTTACCAAGACAAAGAATGGGGTTTGGTTGATTGCGTTTCCTTTGTAGTAATGCGGCAGACAGGTATTGATAGAGCGTTGACATTCGATCACCATTTTGTTCAAGCTGGTTTCAAGGCTTTAATGCGCGAGGATTCATGAGCCTGACAAAGGAAGAGGAAGGGACATCCACTACCCCAAGCTGTTTGACACCTCTCTTAGCCCGAGCCAAGCTCCTTCCCGACACTAAAATCACAGAGAACCTACTGTGACCACTCCCCGTCCGGGAGAGGATTCTTGAGCATGTACCAGTATCGCGTTTGCGCGCACCTGGTCGAGCAGGCGGGGCTTGGTCTGCGTTCCGGCGGAGGGGATATTTCCCATGTCAATACCTGACGGGTTTGTCCTATATACTGGCAATATATACAGACACTTGCGAATAGGCAAGCAGATTAGACCTCACTTTCGACGTATTTTCTTACGTCGCTTTTGAAGTCTACTTGTAGTTAGCCTTCCAATTAATGAATCATTCATTATAGAGTAACTCATTATGCAAAAAGTATTTGAATTATCTAAAAATTTCATTCCACTGCTACTTCAATACCCAAAATGGGTTCAAGTTTTCTTTTTTGCAGTTGTTTTTCAAATTTTGTTTCTCGCCTTTGTTCTAGTTATTTACTATTTTTTATCTCTAAAATCATTCCAAAAGCAGCGTACTACTATAGTCACTCAACCTCAAAATGTGAAAGAAGGTTTGCCAAAGTCAGAAAAGCGGAATCAGGTGCCAAAGGCAGATAAACAGAAAACTGATTTAGGGATAGATAAGGAGCTAAAAATTGATGAAAAATACTTAGAAAGTAATGACCCTCGTATAGCGTTAACACTATCAAATCTTGCCGCAATGTATGAGGCTCAAGGGCGATATAAGGATGCAGAAGAAATACTTTTAAAAGTGCTAAAAATTCAAGAACGTGCTTTTGGAAAAAAACACCCAAATTACGCAACAACCCTAAATAATATATCATCTCTTTATACCAGATCTGGGAAATATGAAGAAGCAGAAAAAGTCCAATTAGAAGCCTTAAATATCGTCGAAGCATCATACGGAAAAATGCATCCCGCAACAGCAACATTTTTAAACAACTTAGCATTCATTTACCTTAAATTAGCAAGATACAATGAGGCCGCTCCACTTATCGAAAGAGCAATTACTATTCGCACATCGACCCTTGGACCGGATCATCCAGAATTGATTTCGCCATTGGAAAATTTATTGGAAATATTCCAAAAAGCTGGTGATCAACGTAAAGTGAATGAGTTATCAAATAAAATCCAACAGCTTAAAAAGAAATTTAAGCATTAATCTGAATATAGAGATATGGCTAACAAAGGCATCCGGCGGACCCAAACCGCCCTTGAATCTAAATTAAAAAGACACCCACTTTGTTTGGCGTCTCTCCCACCCTTAAGCTAAGCTCTTTCCCAACACTAAATCACAGGGAATCTGCCATGACCGCTCCCCGCTCAGCGCTCGTTTCCCTCGAAGACACCCCTTGGTATTACTGTGTATGCCGCTGCGTGCACCGTGCCTTCTTGTGTGGTGAGGACCCGTTCTCGGGGTGAGGTAAAAGGACCGTAGGGCGGGAAAGCGCAGCGCATCCCGCCTTTCGCATCCCTCCAGAATCAAAGGCGGGATGCGGCCGTCCCTGGCCTGTCCCGCCCTACGCGGGCTATACCCCGACCGAAACGGCTTCCTGATTAATCCTCTTTATGGGTCGGAGGTGAATTTTTGTGGATCAGGAGGCAAATTGGACTTGCATCGGAACAGAGTATCTACGGGCTGCCCGGATTCATCGTCGAATCAGTCGATTCGAATCGGTGCTTTCAATTCTGCTTTTGCCGGCATTGTCCGAGGTCATCGGCGGCCCGAATAGCATCGACGACCATGTCGGGCGTCACCTCGAAAGGCTCGTTGTGGATCGTTTCACCCTCGGCTGTGGCCCGGTTGGCGATTCGCTCCAGCAGGTCCTTGGGAAGCTGGGTTAGCCCAACCTCTGCCAGGGTGGTGGGCAGGCCCACCTCGGTAGCAAAAGTCAACACCTGGTTCAGGACAGATTGAGGTTGCCCTTCGAGAACCAGTTGCACGAGCAAGCCGAAGGCGACTCTCTCCCCATGAAAATAGTCGAGCGTCGCGGGGGCTGTAGTCAAGCCGTTATGTACCGCATGAGCTGCTGCCAGACCCGACGACTCGAAACCCAGACCCGAAAGGAGGGTATTCGCTTCCACGAGTCGTTCCAGGGCCGGAGTGACTACCTGGTTCCGGACGGCACGCAATGCCTCGGCTCCATCGGCCAGCAAGGTCTCGTAGCACAGGTTGGCCAGGGTCAAGGCACTACGGGTCGAAGCGCCGCCTCGCATGTTGGGGACGTGGCCGGCAACACAGGTGTTGGCCTCGAACCAGGTGGCCAGGGCATCACCCATTCCGGCCACTAGTAACCGGGGCGGTCCCTGGGCAATGACCTGAGTATCGACCAGTACCAGGTCGGGGTTTTTACGGTAGAACCGATATTCCTGAAAAGTGCCTTCTTCCGTGTAGATCACCGACAAGGCACTGCACGGGGCATCGCTGGAGGCCACAGTAGGGCAGTTGACGACCGGTAACGCTAGGTCGTCGGCCACTGCCCTGGCCGTGTCCAGTACCTTGCCGCCGCCAGCGCCGATGATCACCTGCGCCTTGTGTTGCCGAGCCATGGTTTTGGCTCGCTCAATCTCGGCCAGGGAACATTCCCCGCCGAAAGGAAAGACCATATGCTCGATTTTGGCATCGGCCAACGTCGTCTTCCAGGTGTCCGTCAACAGACGAATGGCAGATTTCCCGGCCACGATCAGGGCCGGACCTTCCAAGCCGAGACCGGCCATTTCTTGGCCGAGGACGCCAGTGGCGTTCTTGCCTTGGGTGTAACGGCTCGGGGAGCAAAAGACCGACAGCATGGCGTTTCTCCAATGGGTTGCGCGATGCCACGATTATCGCCGACAAGTTATGGGGGATGCGGTTCGCTGCGCTCACCACCTCTACGTGGGCTCGGCAGAGTCCATCATTCAATCCCGCTTCTGACTTCGCAACAAACAAAATGGATGTCCTTTTCTTGATTAAATGGATGTCCTTTTCTTGTTATTCCGTCTTCCGATTGAGATAGTGGAGGAGAGTACGGACGCCGTTGATAACCAGCATAGCTTCGGGTTCGTCCAAAACCGCGTCATTGGGATGAGCAAGCGTTGCTCGGTTTCTTAGTGGGTTCAAAGAGTCGACGATCGTAGCCATAGCCCCCACAACGCGGTCAATATCTTCTTTCCTTGGCCCCGTACCTGCAAAACTCGGATGCCCAAGTCGAATCGCCTTGAACAGCTGAGTCACTCCAGCGTCTTTGGGGACAGTAAGAGAGTGGTCGGTACAAACCACGCGGAGATAGCCATGGAATGCGGTGTGGATGCGGTCAACGCCGCTTGTCGCCCCACGGCTGTGGATGAGTTGCTCACAGTCAACTAGGGTGCGTTCAACGGTGTCCGATGTTACCGCGAGTGAGGGTGTTGCTACGGATTCTGTTTCAGCCTTCGTATCGAGATCAACAGCGACAAAACGGATGTATGGTCCTACTTCCGAAATGGTCTCGGCGATCGTCCGATACTCCTTCTTCGTGCCGGCGTCCTCCTGGTGTGCTGCTAGCTCTACGTAGAGATCCAGCGGGGCACTAAGGTAGAGCACAGAGAACTCGTCGCCAAAGAAGTTCGAGCCGTCGTGGACTTCGAAAGGGTAGGTTTCGAGGATTTCCGCTGCTCGATCAGCGTTCCTTACGCGAAGGAGTTTGCAGACGCTTCTGCGTAACCCAACCCATTCATCATCCGGCGTTGATTGCCCAACCAGTTCGATTTCGCTGGAGCCGCTTCCTTGGTACAGCCGAATCATGAGATTCCTCGTGAGCCTAACGGGGAGCTAACCAGCAACATCCATTGCCCCCATGGACGGGGGCAATGGATGTTTGTCTGCGTTCAGCGTCTTGATAGGCGGCG
>NZ_FLUY01001592.1 GCF_900092655.1 Candidatus Thiosymbion oneisti | reverse complement strand
CTACTACGATCTCAACCAGGCGGATCGGTTCGAGCAGCTGTTCGGGGGACTTGCCATCGGCAAAAATCCCACCGCCGGGCA
>NZ_FLUY01000982.1 GCF_900092655.1 Candidatus Thiosymbion oneisti | reverse complement strand
ATTTTCGGCTGGCTCCCCACGCTCCAGCGTGGGAGCAGACCTGGTCCCGACGGAGGAGGGATCTGACGCTCCAGCGTCG
>NZ_FLUY01000733.1 GCF_900092655.1 Candidatus Thiosymbion oneisti | reverse complement strand
GCTAGTGTAGTGCGCCATTCTGTTTGGAACTTAAGCGGCGATTGCGCGCGTCGGGCGTCAAATCGATCGCGGCGCCAT
>NZ_FLUY01001590.1 GCF_900092655.1 Candidatus Thiosymbion oneisti | reverse complement strand
ACGCCGGTTTTGGCGCTTCCGAGGCCCAAGAGCGCTCCCTGCGGATTCGCCCGCGAATTCTTTCACAATCTCTGGAGCGTGGGAGCCAGAGAGGTTCTTATTATTCGGCAACAACAAAATTAGAACACTACCCCGGTGAAAACGCGAACTGCATCATTGGTGTGGTGAGCGCGGTTGCTTATCAGGATGCACCCAGCGCGGCGTACCCAACAGGCTCCGAAACACTCCGCGGCGCGGAGCTTCCGCGTTCCCACGCGGCGCGTGGGAACGAGAGGAAATCCTGATAATCTTGTTAATCCTGTACGATTAGAAGCCTGCAATGAGTATTCAGCCCAAAGATGTGATGGGCGTCTGTCTGCCCCGTCCCTGGGACGGCAGACAGATGCCGGCATAACAGACACTCACCGGGTTCCGCATATCCGGGAACCACGAGGTCGGACCATGCAACTGCACAAAAACCGCCAAAGACTCCGGACGATCTTGATCGGACTCCCTGCCCTGGTGCTCGGTATTGGCTGGGCTGTCTCTATTGCCCTGGCGGAACAAAGCAACGGGGACACCGCCACAAACGACGCTGTGACCAACCCAGGGCCTCAAGACCCCCCAACCGTAGTCACAGGCTCCGAAGACACCGTTGACATCCGGATCGGCATTACCTTGGAAGAATACGCGGCCGGTCTCAAGCGGCGGGAGCGGGAGGTCACCGAGGAGCTGAAACAGGCCCAAGCCGAGGAACGCCGAATCCTGGAGGCCGAGAAAACGGAGCTCGAACGCCGATTGGCGGATACCGCAGCCAGCTACCAGACCCATATCGAAGAGCTGAAGAAACGCATTGCTCAACTGGAGACCAGCCGCGGCGAGGTCCCGGACGACCTGCTGGATCAGGTCCTCGCCGCCCTGGTCCAGGGTGACTCGGATAAGGCAGACCAGCTCTTGGCCCAGTTCGAGGTTCTGCCCGGGGTATCCGCACTCACTGCCGCCGAGGCCGCCTATCAACGCAGCCAGGTCGCCTGGGACGAACTCCGTTATCAGGAGGCCTACAAACACGCTCAGCGGGCCGTGGAGCTTGCGCCGGATAATAGCCGCTATCTCATAGGCGCAGCCCTATTACCATGGAGACTCGGTGATTACGGGATTGCCAAGGACTACTTGGAGCAAGCATTGGCCGGCGATCTCGAACGCTATGGCGAGGACCACCCCAATGTAGCAATAGACCGCGGAAATTTGGGAATGGTCTGGTATGCCCTCGGTGAGTACCAAAAGGCCATCGGCTATTACGAGCAGGCCTTAGCCAGTCATCTCCAGACCTACGGCGAGGATCATCCCGATGTGGCGATACGCCGCAATAACCTGGGATTGGCCTGGCAACGGCTCGGCGATTACCAACAAGCTATCGGTTACTACGAACGGGCCTTGCCGATTGCCGAGCGCAGGCTCGGCCGAGAACATCCCCACACCCGGATCATTCGGCACAACCTGACCGCTGTCCGGACCGGGCAGATCGGGAATCGGTAGGATTCTCTCGTTCCCACGCGCCGCGTGGGAACGCGGAAGCGACCCGCCGCGGAGTGTCTCGGAAGCTCGTAGCCGCTGACGCCGGACGCACGATCAGGGTCAGATCCGCATGGCCGCGCTCCAGCTCGGTTCACCATCGCCCACCGGGCTGACCTCGGAGAAGTCCCATTTCAGTACCAAGTATCGGTTGTGCCCGGCGGTGGGATTTTTGCCGATGGCAAGTCCCCCGAACAGCTGCTCGAACCGATCCGCCTGGTTGAGATCGTA
>NZ_FLUY01001586.1 GCF_900092655.1 Candidatus Thiosymbion oneisti | reverse complement strand
AGTCAGGCTGGGACCGCCGTCTTTCAGACGGCTTTCGAAACCGCTCTTACGGATTTCGGCGCTGCTGTACGCGTATCGTCTACTCGGTAACAACAAAATTAGAACACTACC
>NZ_FLUY01001714.1 GCF_900092655.1 Candidatus Thiosymbion oneisti | reverse complement strand
CCGTCGCCGCGGCGCGGGTGGAACCGAAGGGCCCGGATTCCCGGCCAACGCCGCTGGTATCCCCCGTGGCTGAGGTTAAATACAGCCGCGCCGCTTTGCCGGCGCACTCCAAAGCAGTCCGGAATCCATAAAGAGCCAATTTTTAAATGGTTAGCGTAGCACCCAATTTCATCTAATTTTACTCGTTGTCATTTCGAGCGAAGCGAGAAATCTTGTAACTTAAGTGGTCCTCTTACCGCCAAAGATCTCTCCCTTCGGTCGAGATGACAGGGAGTGGCTTTACCATGAAATTTTCAGCGCAACTGGGTAATAGAGCGGTTCATTAACCACGCCCCATTGCTTGATTTGATCCCCTCACCCCGGCCCCCTCGCTGCGCTCGGGGCAGACTCTCTCCCGGAGGGAACGGGGGTGAAGCTTATGGCGTGTCCAACCCACTGCTGATGGCGCTGTTTCCATTTAGACCTTAACCACTACCCGCAAATGAACGCTAATCGATGCAAATCAGTCACGATCGGTTCACCATCATCGACGGTTCTGGGTCCATTTGCATTGATTTGCGGCTAACTTTTCCGGGGGAATCCTGCCGGCTCGAGGTTATCGATAGTACTCCGCCAAGCCCTTGTCAGCGATCTCCTGATTGGCACGCAAGGCTTCCTTGACCATTTCGCTAACATCAAAACCGGAACGGGGGGCACTTACCGCCGCCATCGGGAGCGCCATCGGGTGGTCACTCGACTCCAGCGACTCCTGGGTCGACTTCAGCGCCTCGGCGGCCTTGCGACTCCCCGACAAGGCCAGGCCCATGGCTGCGTATTTGCCCAAGTCCTCATCCTGCTCCGCTGCGGTAGCAGCGAAAGGACCGGCTGCCGCGGGGAGGCCTTCGGTCCGCACCTGGGGTTTCAGGGTTGTCGTCAGGTAATCCAGGGCCCGTTGACTCCCGGATTTGTTGATCAGGTACCCGAGCGACATGATGGCAGCCGTCTTGGCCCTGCGTTGGCTCCGATTCGGCGTGCCTTTCTCCTTGAGTCTCTCGACGAACGCGATCATCGGCTCTACAGCGCTTTCATCGCCGATCATCCCGAGGGTGACAACGATGTTGGACCAATGGTCCTGCTCCTTGGGTTCCTGCAGCATCTTCAGCAAGGTAGGCACCACAGAGGCATCGTATTTGCTCGCCTCCGCGTAGGGCACGCCGTGAATGTAAAATTGCCGCACGAATTCTTTAATGTCCATCGGCCCCTGGCCTTGGCTCACTCCGCTTCCGGCCCACGTCAGGGATATCAATGCTGTCAGGATCTTCAGATTGAGATTGCGCATGGTCTACCTCCAGGTTGTGTTCGATCTTTACTCGAACAAGTCTCCGAACCATCAGAAATTTCATTTTCGAAGGGCGCTACATTCGGCTCGATTTATCTTCTTGTTCCTGGCACTGAGCCATTTGTGCATGAGCGCACTGTCGGCATTCCGATGACCCCGGCCCTTAACGTGGCCATACTCATGGGCCCACAAGATACCTGCCTTATCCGAACTGATCGGAACGACAGCTAATGATTTGTTTTGCTGCGCGCAGCCATAGGCAACCACATACCTGCCGCACCAGTTGATCTCGTCGACCAGTTTTACGTCTCCCGGCAGCCTCATGATGGTATCGAAATCGGCCTGGCTGTCGATGCTGCCGGTTCCGGTATTGAACTCGGTGACGTCGCCTTTCCGTACCAATCTGACCGGGCAGGCCACGTCGTCTGTGCCGTCTCCGGTCTGCAGGATTTCGGTGGCATCGGCCAAGATGCAGTCCACGCACTTGTTATCCAGGTCGGTCTTGGTGTGGCGGCGTACTGTCAGTTTTTGCCTGACCAGGTTGACAGGATCCCCGTCGATCACATTGGTGCAATCCCTATTCCCATAGTTGCAATAGTCGTTGCCGGTAGAGGAGCAACCTGCAAGCACGACTGCGGCAAAAAATATTAAGGGTGTTGTTTTCATACCCATCTCCTGCGGCCAGGTTGGATTGAGATTCATGCTATCGAGGATAATCGGTAATTCTAAGACTTTTCGAACAGTCGATCGGATTCGACTTGGTTCCCACAAAATCCCAGGTCCTCCAGACACTGCCGTAAGGAGATCTGCCAATCCGGCAAGGCTAAGCCGAAGGTCTCCCGGAGCTTGGTGTTGTCCAGCACCGAATAGGCCGGGCGTCGTGCCGGGGCCGGATACTCGCGGGTCGGAATCGGCAGGAGTCTACAGCGGCGACCGCTGATATCAAGAATAGCGCGGGCGAAGTCGAACCAGCTCGTCTGGCCGCCGTTGGTCGCATGGTAGATACCCTTGACCCGCTCCGGATCAAGGTCGCCCCGCAGGATCCGATACAGGATCTGTGCCGTCACCTCGGCTAACATCCGGCTCCAGGTGGGTGCGCCGATCTGATCGTCTACGATGCGCAGCTCCTTCCGCTCGTCGAATAGCCGCAGCATGGTGCGCAGGAAGTTGCTGCCGCGCACCCCGTAGACCCAGCTCGTGCGTAGGATGATGGCATTGGCCCCGGTGGCCATGAGCGCTTGCTCGCCCCCGAGCTTGGTCTCACCATAAAGGTTCAGGGGCTCTGGCGCATCGTTCTCGCGATAGGGACGCTCGGGTTCATCCGAAAACATGCCCGAAAACACGAAATCCGTCGAGTAGTGAACCATAGGTACGCCGCGCCCATGCAACAGATCACCGAGCAGACCGGGTGCCTCGGCGTTGATGCGCCGGGCCAGCTCGCCTTCTTCCTCGGCCTTGTCCACCGCCGTGTAGGCGGCGGCATTGACGACCACATCGGGTGCCGATTCCCGGACCAGCTTGCTTATGGCGCGAGGATCGGCCAGGTCCACGCGCGGTCCCCAGGCACCATCCAGGGACGCAGCGATGAGCTGGCCCAGGGGCGCCAGGGTACGACGCAGCTCCCAACCCACCTGCCCGTTCGCGCCGATCAGGAGGATGTGTGGGCGCGCGGCCGTCTCGTTCAGCATAAGGATGCGGTTTCCTTGTAGACGGGAAGACTGGCGGCAGGGACATCACGCAACAACCTGGCCTCCAGGTCCTTGGGAGACAGGTCGGGTTGACCGTCCAGCGGCCAATCGATGCCGATGTCGGGATCGTCCCAACGCACACAGCGCTCGGTTTCCGGGTAGTAGAAATCAGAGCATTTATAGGCGAACAGGGCAGCGGGACTGGCAACGTAAAAGCCATGGGCGAACCCGGTGGGCACCCAAAACTGGCGCTTATTCTCCCCGGACAGGTGTACGCCTACCCAGCGCCCGAAGGTCGGCGAACCCCGGCGGACATCCACCGCCACGTCGAAGACCTCACCGCTGAACACCTGCACCAGCTTCCCCTGGGGATGCGGCCACTGCAGGTGCAGTCCGCGCAGCACCCCCCGACGTGAGTAAGACAGATTATCCTGCACCAGGTCCCGTGGGATGCCGTGCCGGGCATAGTCGTCGCGCCGGTAGGTCTCCATAAAGAATCCCCGCTCGTCACCGAACACCTTGGGTTCGAGAATCAGGACCCCCGGTAGCTCAGTCACGATTACCTTCATGGCTGGTACAGATGCTCTCACTCACCAATAACATTAAGCGGGCAGGATCACCCTGGAAGATTTAGCCGCAAGTCAACGCAAATACACGCAAATGGATCAAGAATCAGCGATGGGTGGTGTTCCAATCTTGTCGTTTCCGAATATAGGGGGCCTCGAAAAATTCCATGGTGGAGAATCTTTCAAGGTCCCCCGTACTCGGCAACAACAAGATTAAAACACTACCTCGGCGATGATAGCGAATCGATTTCGGCCGATTTGCGTTGATTCGCGTTTATTTGCGGCAAAAAATCATTTCCGATGGAAGAACCAAACCGAGGTTAGCGGTACTTCGGCACCACTTCACCTAAACAGTACAGGATTCACAGGATTTCCAGGATTAACAGGATGTTATAATTGTTATTTAAGAAAAATAATCCTGTTAATCCTGATCATCCTGTCAATCTTGTCCTATTAGCGGTTGGCACGAGGATTATGTCAACAGCCCCTAGCCATCCCGTGCCAGGAGCTCGAGGAGATAGTCGCCGTAGCCGCTCTTGGTGAGCGAATCGGCGATGACCGCAAGCTGATCGGCATCGATCCAACCCTGGCGGTAAGCAATCTCTTCCGGGCAACAAATCTTCAACCCCTGACGCAGCTCGATGGTTTCGATGAAGTTCCCCGCCTGTAGCAGCGACTCGTGGGTCCCGGTATCCAGCCAGGCGACACCCCGCCCCAGCTTCTCTAGAAACAGCTCCCCCTGGGCCAGGTATCGGTTGTTGAGATCCGTGATTTCCAGCTCGCCGCGGGCGGAGGGCCGCAATTCGGCTGCCAGATCGCACACTTGATGGTCGTAGAAGTAGATCCCGGTCACCGCGTAATTGGATTTCGGGTGCCTCGGCTTTTCTTCCAGGCCGACCACACGCCCATCGGGGTCGAATTCCGCCACCCCGTAAGGTTGCGGGTCGCCGACCCAGTACCCGAACACGGTGGCCCCCTGCTCCCGCTCGGCCGCGGTCCGCAGCTGCCCGACCAGGCCCTGGCCGTAAAAGATATTGTCGCCCAGGATCAGGCAGCTCGGATGCGAGGCGATGAACGCCTTGCCGATGATGAAGGCCTGCGCCAATCCACCGGGTTCCGGCTGTACCCCATAGTCCAGGCGTATTCCCCAGCGGCTGCCGTCCCCCAACAAGTCCCGAAAACACCGCTTATCGCGGGGCGTGGTAATGACCAGAATCTCGCGCATCCCCGCCAGCATGAGTATGGAAAGGGGATAGTAGATCATGGGCTTGTCGTAGACCGGCAGCAGTTGTTTGCTGATGGTGCGGGTCAAGGGATAAAGCCGGGTGCCGGCGCCGCCCGCGAGCACGATGCCCTTTCTGTTCATGGGGGGAACCCGAGACGCTCGCCTCGATAGCTGCCGTCCATGACGCGCTCGCACCAGATCTGATGCTCCAGATACCACACCAGCGTCCGCCGCAGCCCGCTCTCGAAGTGCTCCTGCGGCTTCCACCCCAGCTCCGAGCGCAGCTTGTGCGCGTCGATGGCGTAGCGCCTATCGTGTCCCGGCCGGTCGGCGACGAACTCCTTGAGCTGCCCGTGGGGCCGGTAGGGCGAATGGGGCAGGAGTTCATCGAGTAGCTCACAGAGGGTCGTGACGACCTGCAGATTGGTACGCTCGCTCGCTCCCCCCACGCCGTAGACCTCGCCCGGACGCCCGGCCTCTAAGACCTGCCAGATGGCCCGGCAGTGGTCCGTGACATAGAGCCAATCCCGCACATTGGAGCCATCCCCGTAGATCGGCAACCGCTCCCCCCGCAGGGCCTTCAAAATCACCAGAGGAATCAGCTTCTCGGGAAACTGATAGGGACCATAGTTGTTGGAGCAATTGGTGGTGAGCACCGGCAGGTCGTAGGTGTGATGCCAGGCCCGCACCAGGTGGTCCGCGGCCGCCTTGGAGGCCGCATAGGGCGAGTTGGGTGCATAGGGGGTCGTCTCGGTGAAACTCCCGGTAGGACCGAGTGAGCCATAGACCTCGTCGGTGGAGACTTGCAGGAAGCGGAAGCCGGCCTTGCCGGCAACCCCGAGACCCGCCCAGTACGCCCGGGCACAATCGAGCAGGTTGAAGGTGCCCACCACATTGGTCTCGATAAAGGCGGCCGGACCCTCGATCGAGCGGTCCACATGGCTCTCGGCGGCGAAGTTGACCACTGCGTCCACCCGGTAGTCCCTGAGCAGGCGCCGCACCAGGTCGCGGTCGCCGATATCGCCCTCGATGAAGACGTGCCTGCCGTTGCCCCGCAACGGGGCCAAGGTATCCAGATTGCCGGCGTAGGTCAGCTTGTCCAGATTGATGACCTGGACAGCCGTCTCGGCGATGAGAAAATGGACGAAATTGGCACCGATGAAGCCGGCGCCGCCAGTCACCAAGATGCTTCGCATGAAGGATTTGGAAGGGTTGGACATACCGAACCGGAGTTTCCCCGTATTCTTGAAGTCGATGCAGCATAAGTATCATCTAAAGGGAAATATATCAGAAATACTCCACCTATATGCAAGATAAAGGGCACCGCCTTTATTTACGTGATTTCCATCATTATACAACCTGGCCCCCTCATAATGAGTCCTGCAATACTCACCCTCGTTATCGCATAAAAAATCCGTTGGAAACATGGTGGCGACATTGCTAGATGATGCGATTTCCCTGATCGTATTCGTAACCCAAGCTAATCGCTTAAGAACAAGGCTTTTAGGCACAATGGCACAACGCTTCGTGAGCCCTTTTTCGGAGTACAGAATGAGCTGAAAGTTGTCACACTTCCACAATGGTATTTCGTGGTCCGCTACCTGGCCAAACACAATAGGTGTCAACCCGAGCTTTTTTATTTTATCTATTGTTTCGGCCAATCTCTTTTTAAAAGTTCTTTTGGAATCAGCAACACTGAATTTCGGGTCATCTTTATCTACCAACAAATGATGTGGTGGCCTTTTCTTAAAGTATATTCCTCGCTCAAACATCAAGTCCCATCTTGCGGATAGGATAACATATTCATACCGCATTGCATTTTCCTCAACAAACTCCTCCCAAATTCGAGTTTGCCTTTTACATGCCAACTGTATTTCCGGTTCATTTTTAATCGCCTCCGGCACATCATATAAATTGTAAGTATTGAAAATCGGAGGACATCCCCCTGAACTGCTGAAGATCGTCGTCCCCAGACCGTATTTTTCATATAAATAGTTTGCCATCCAATAGTATTGGCTAGCATGGCTATCTCCGATAATCAAAATGTCCTTCTTATCACCAAAATCGAGTACTGCCGACCACCTGTTGATCTTTTTGTAGTGGTCATGGAGTACGTTCTTTTTAGCGTGCTCATCAAGACCGTAAACATCCCCCAAGTCCGCTCCCCTGGAAACACGCCACTTCCATCCACTATTCACCCATACATAGGCTCCAAGTACCACCACCAGAAGCGTGAGCGATACACAAATGAAACCAACGGCTCCTTTGGATTGCGCACCGCCGGTGTACCTGGGTCTTCTGAACGGCTGCTCGATAAAATAATACATCATATAAGCTATAACAAAGGACGCAACCACTATTATGATTTTATCGCGCGCAACCAGCTCGTCGTATAGATAGTATTTATAGAAGACAATCAATGGCCAATAGGCTAAATAAAGTGAATAGCTTATAAGCCCAATGTTAACCGCGACTTTATTATTCAGCAGCTTACTGGAAAAAACCGCATTCCCTCCACTGTAGATAACCAACGCGGCCCCAACACAAGGAAGCAGCGCGTAATAGGATGGAAACAATGTTTCTTTGGTATAGAAAACGACAGAGATAGCGATAAAGACCAGCCCGGTCAGAAAAATGACATCTGAAACGATTCTGCTTTTCGGCTGAGTGTGAACGAACCACACTAGGCTGGCACCAATAGCAAACTCGAAAACACGAAATGGAGCAAGGTAAAAAATCGTTGCCGGACCCTCTTTTATCCATTCAGCTACGGTAGATGACAGGTCTGATATGAAGGAAACCCGTCCATCCAAAAAGACCTGATTCAGATAGAGGCTGAATGCGCCACTGATCATCAGGAAAATCGGCACACCGTATTTAAATCCAGTTCTCAACAAGGTGACAAGGACAATCGGCCAAAACAAATAAAACTGCTCCTCGACACTTAACGACCAAGTATGAAGCAACGGCTTAACGGACGATTCCAAATCGAAATAACCAGACTCACTCCAAAGATAGAAATTTGAAAGACTAATCGCCGCGTGCAGAAGTGAACCACCAAACCGCTCAAAGTGTTGCGGCGAAAACATAAGTAAAGCAAAAACAAAACTGACAACGAAGGTGAAGAACAAGGCTGGGAATAGACGCCTTGCCCGTCTCACATAGAAGTTTGAAAAACTGAATTTCTTTTTCTCTACTTCATCCTTAATCAAGCGCGAAATCAGAAAACCGCTGATTACAAAAAAAACATCTACCCCGACAAATCCGCCACTGAACATTTCCACATCGAGGTGAAACAACAATACCGAACTGACCGCAATCGCCCTCAACCCATCGATATCGGGTCTATAGCTTGCGCCACGCGTCTTTTCTCCCAAAGGCTGTATCAACTTTTTATCCTTGGTAAGCGCTCAAAAATAAGCAACACCCTCGATCATGAAAATCCATTGGCACCGACGGCAGGGTTCCATTTTCCGAGAACGCTGTCATGGCGCATAAACCTCGATGCCATTAAAGTTAAGCGTCACCGGTGCCATTTGTGAGAGAGGTATCCTTTCACCGTGAGGCCAATCTGGGCGCGGGTGCGCTATATGGCTTCCAAGGTGGTGCGGGACGAAGCGAGTAGGATGCCGCTTAAACTGCGCTCGATGTGGCTGAACAAGCGGTGCTCGATCGGGTGCTACTTGGCGGTGTACGGCGGGTCAGGGGTGATACGCCGACGCAGACCCAACCGGGCGCTCAGCGCCACAAGGTCTTCCTTAAAATAGTCTGTAATCTCTCGGAACTTGACCCAGGCGCCATCAGAAAGGAATGTCGTCGTCGAAATCCGGCTTACCGGCCAGCTGAGAGCCACTGTCATCGGTCGCTTGGGAACCACTGCTGCTGCCAGTCGGGGGGGACCCAGTCGGTGCCGGTGCCGGTCCTCCCGGATCATCGGCGAAGGGCACCGAGGAGCCCGAGCCCCCACCCCGGCTGTCGAGCATCTGCATGGTGCCGTTGAAATCCACCACCACCTCCGTGGTGTAGCGATCCTGCCCGTCCTGTCCCTGCCATTTGCGGGTCCGCAGCTTGCCTTCCACGTAGATCTTGGACCCCTTGTGCACATACTGCTTGACGATCTCGGCCAGCTTCCCGAAGAAGACGACCCGGTGCCACTCGGTACGCTCCTGCGTCTCGCCGGTGTTCCGGTCCTTCCAGGACTCACTGGTCGCCAGGCGCACGTTGGCCACGGCATCGCCGCTGGGCATGTAGCGCACCTCAGGGTCGGCACCCAGGTTACCGATCAGGATGACTTTATTGACCCCTCTTGCCATATACCCTCCCATGCGATGGTGGATTTTATACTTGGACTGCGGAATGCCCTGGAGCAGATTCTCGTACCGCCCGCCGGTCAAGCGGTGGGTATGCCAGGGTAACCGAATGATAACGATAGATAGGAAGCAACGGGTTGCCTAGTACCCCTGCACACAAAATCTGGAAACAAAAACTACGAATCACGCGAATCGGTACGAATTGGATCTTTTCCTACAGGAGTACAATGCTCGTTCCCACGCTCCAGCGTGGGAACGCCGTCTTGTCCGCTCCAGCGGACTTTGCTCCTCTGTACTTAATAGGCGTTTACGCTAGCCTATCTGGCCGCTTAGTAACAGGTCAAAAACAACGTGAACAAATATCCCTGGTTGTGCGCGCTCACCGACCGATCCATCATCGCCAGGATATTCAATTCGTATTGAACCACAGAGGACACAGGGAAAAGATGCATAATTTGTTAGTGAACTGTTCCTTATCGACGCTGGGGCGTCGAGATCCCTCGTGCGTCGGGACAAGCTTGCTCCCACGCTGGAGCGTGGGGAGCCAGCCGACGTTTTTTTCAGTCAGCTGGCTCGAAGTCACTCGGCATCATGTTTAATTGCTCAGCGCAAGGCATTGTCAATAAGTTCTTGGTAGTCCTGTTGGTCCGATTTAGCTTTGAAATACTCTACTAATCCGGTATCGATAAGAACCGATTGTCTCTTTGGCGTTGGTTCAAACCCAATGCGGAAAACAGCACGTTCCATATCCTCCTCGGTAACTCGCGGATATTCATCAACGAAATCCACGCCATGCTTTTCAACCATCACGCCAAACTACTTCAGCTGCAGCGGAAACGCTGGGCTTGGAAAGCAACAACAAACTAAACCCTTTACCAAAGGCGGTTGTGATATTCCAGTCTAATCGTAACAAGATATCTTCGGTACCGTTGTGATCAAAATCACCGCGTCCCATCAACACATAGGTGATAGCCAAATCACCGCTAAGGATCGCTTTCGTGCTGTGAGAATCAATCGTGCTAGTCTCCAGCGCGGGCTCGGCATCTTTCAGCAACCCCTTTCGCCCATCGAGCGAGCTTCCTCCTAAATCGGGAATAGCCGTGGCGGGAAGACCTGCGATAAACGCATGGTCAAAAGCAGCAGGCCAATGACATCGGGTGCCAGCAATTGCATTATGCCACATTGTGACCGCTTTGCAATTTATTTGCATTAATCGCCAAAGGTGGTATTGGTGCGTGGCTACATCAGTTGCGGGAGTTTTTTTCACATCATCACAGTTCTTGAACGAGATCGGATTGCCGCCGGCACCGTCGAGTTCATAGTCTATCGTTACAGTATCGCCGCCGCTACTCATTGAAACAAAGCCGACGAATTGGTCGGTATTAAAAAAATATCGTGCGTAATTTGGTTTGGCCAAGGTTTCATGACACTGGAGCGCGGGAGCCAGAGAAAAGAAGCTCGGATAAAGGACGTCTTGCTCTTTCGTCTGCAGATTACGCAGATTCGCGCAGATTTCTTGAAAGGGCCATGTACTTTTAACCACGACCCGGATTTCAATAGCCTCGACGGCTTATTAGTCTGTAGCCGCAGCGTGTCATCCCGAGCGCAGCGTATGATTTTTCAATTCTGCCCAATCGAGGCGGCGCTTGTCCACCTTGAGATAAGCGAGCCCTTCGTCCATCGCTACCACCGCCTCTTCCACCCCTGGGATCTCCAGGAGGCGGTGTTGCAGGTCGGCACCCTCCGCTTCCGTTCCGGCACGGATACGCACGACCTGGCTGCTGACGGGACGCGGATTGACCATAGATTGGGCAACCAAGAACCAAACGACCGCCATTGCCGCACAGAACAGAAAGACCGCATCCATCCCGTAGGCCTGATGCACCCAACCACCCAGGAGTCCACCGCAGAAGGCCCCGGCAAACTGTGAAGTCGCGAACACACCCATGGCGGTACCTTTGGCATCGGCGGGCGCGAGCTTGGAAATCAGAGACGGCAGGGCGGCCTCCAATAGATTGAAGGCGGTAAAGAAAAGGAACAGAAAAAACGCCAACCACCACAACCCGACATCGAGCAGATAGAGCCCGGCAAGCGTCAGGGCCAGGGCCAGCACCGCCCCGAGAAAGACCGGCTTCATGCGTCCCTTCCCCTCTGCCTGGATGATGAAGGGCACCATCGCGACCATGGATAAGAGCAGCACCGGCAAATAGACCCACCAATGATGGGCGGCATCCAGACCTTGCCCCTCCAGTGACAAGGGGACCACCAGAAACAGAGACGTCATCATCATGTGCAGGATCAGCACCCCCAGATCCAGCCGCACCAGCTCCCGGGCCTTTAGCACCCGCCCGAACTGGCTCGCCACCGGCTGGGCATCCCGGTGCACGCTGGAGCGGTCGGGGGTCGGAACCACCAGGGCCAGGATCAACATACCGCCCACGGCCAGCCCGGCGGTGAGCCAGAAGATACCCACCAGGCCGATCCAGTGCCCCAGCACTGGCCCCAACACCAGGGCCAGCGCAAAGGCGACACCGATGCTCACCCCGATGCCCGCCATGGCATGGGTCCGGACCTCCTCCCGGGTAAGATCTGCTGCCAGGGCCATGACCGCGGCGGCGATGGCCCCGCTGCCCTGTAATACTCGCCCGGCGATCACACCCCCGATGTCCTCTGCCAGGGCCGCCACCAGGCTGCCGAGTGCGAACAGGACCAACCCGCCGAAGATCACCGGCTTGCGGCCGATGCGGTCCGAAAGCATGCCGAACGGAATCTGGAGCACGGCCTGGGTGAGCCCGTAAGCGCCGACGGCGATCCCGATCAACAGCGGGGTCGCTCCGGTCATCCCTTGGGCATACAGGGCAAAGACCGGTAGGATCAGAAACAGGCCCAGCATGCGCAGCGCAAAGATTCCCGCCAGACCCGCGGCCGCTCGCCGTTCGGATCCCGTCATAGGCAGTACGGGTAGTCTGGAACGCCCCATGTAATCGGCCTTTCCTCCGACGCAAAAGATTGAATTATAGTAACAGCTTAGCCTGCGCCCGGTCCCGGCGGATTGGCGCTAGGGTAACTGTCAGGTCCCGTAGATTATGTGGAATTTTTTCACAGTCTCGGGAGCGTAGGAACGAGCCAAACAAGCATGCCGCGGAGGTGGTGCGTGAGCCCTGTCAACTATTATCGGGGCGGTTTCCCACCGGCTGACTTGAACTGGTCCCGGCTGATCCCGTTGATCGGTCCGGCCAATGCCGCCATTGCTCGCTATGAAGGGGTACTGCACGGCATTCCCAACGCCAATGTCCTACTCTCTCCGTTGACGGCACAGGAAGCGGTGCTCTCAAGTCGCATCGAGGGAACCCAGGCGACGCTCGGCGAGGTGCTGGAGTTCGAGGCGGAAGGAGCAGACGAGGACGAGAGTACGCCGAAGAAAGCGGATATCCGCGAGGTGCTGAATTATCGAGCGGCCCTGCAGGAGGCCGCGGCACGGCTTGCCGATCTTCCGCTGTCCCAACGCCTGTTGAAGGATACCCACCAAGTCCTGATGCAGGGGGTACGCGGGCGCCATAAATCGCCCGGCGAGTATCGGAAAGTTCCCAATTGGATCGGTCCCCACGGCTGCACGATCGAGGAGGCTCGTTTCATTCCCTGCCCGGCGAATGATCTACCGGAAGCCATGGCAACCTGGGAACGCTATCTGCATGACGAGACCCCGGATCGATTGGTACAGCTCGCGTTGGCCCATGCCGAATTCGAGGCACTTCACCCATTCCTCGATGGCAACGGTCGTCTAGGGCGCCTTATTGTGCCGCTGTTTCTGTGCGAAAAGGGTTTGCTCTCAGCGCCGAATTTCTACCTCAGCGAGTACCTGGAGCAACATAGGGACAGCTACTATGAGCATCTTTTGGCTGTGTCACGTGATGGAGAGTGGAGTGGCTGGGTAGCGTTTTTTTTACGTGCGTTAATCGCTCAGGCGGAAACGAATCAGAGCCGTGCCCTGCAAATTCTGGAGTTGTACAACCAGCGCAAGGACTGGATCGTGAAACGGACCCACTCGCAATATGCCATCCGTGCCCTCGACTGGTTTTTCTCCCGTCCGATCTTCAAGACCTCGGATTTCGTCGCCACTTCGGGCATCCCGAAACCGACGGCAAACAGGATCTTGCGCGAGGTGCGAGATGCGGGACTGCTGCTCGAGCTGCGGCCCTCCGGAGGACGGCGTGCTGCAGTGCTGGCGTTTTCCGGGCTGATCAATATCGCCGAGGGGAATCGGGTACTTTGAGGCTCACCCATGAACGGCTAGGGCGTTAGCGGATCACGTATGACAAAATATGAGCCACAAAATCGGATGTGACCAGCTCGAGCCATCAGGCTTCCATCACTGCACCAACGCGAGCTCTCGCCCCACCGTTGGAAACCTTCGACTCACCAACACCGAGATCGACGCTTGCAAACGCCGAGGATTCCTCCCTATACTCAAGGCCACCCGCGGGTGTAGTTCAATGGTAGAACCTCAGCTTCCCAAGCTGATGACGTGGGTTCGATTCCCATCACCCGCTCCAGATCATCGACCGTCCCCGAGGTTGATGCCCGGAAGTCAAGGGACGCGCCATTTACGAGCGACGCGACAGCAAAGCCGCGAGTCGGATCGCCTCCAACATGGACTGGGGGTTGGCGGAACCTTCACCCGCCTTGTCGAACGCCGTGCCATGATCGACGGAGGTGCGCACGATCGGCAGGCCAAGGGTCAGGTTGACCCCGGCCAGCTGTCCCCAGACCCCGGTGGCTGCATCATAGTGAAAGCCCATCAGCTTGGTCGGGATATGTCCCTGGTCGTGATACATCGCCACCACCGCGTCGTATCGACCCCCGCGCAGCTTGGAGAACAGGGTATCCGCCGGTAGCGGTCCCTCCGCCCGGATGCCGGTCGCACGTGCGGCGGCTACGGCCGGGGCGATTTCCCGTTCGTCTTCCGTGCCGAACAGGCCGCCCTCGCCGCAGTGGGGGTTCAACCCGGCAACGGCGATGCGCGGGGCCGCGATGTCCATGTGCACCAGGGCTCCATGGGTCAGCTCGATGACCTTCAGAACGCGGGGGGTCTTTACCCGGTCACAGGCCTCCCGCAAGGAGACATGGGTAGAAACATGGGTGACCCGGAAATCGCCTTCGGCGAGCATCATGGTAAAGTCCGCGGTCTGTGTTAGATCGCCGTAGAGCTCGGTGTGGCCGGCGTAGCGACACCCCCCCGCGTTGAGTGCCGCCTTGCTGATGGGGGCCGTGACGGTTCCGTCGATCGCCCCGACCAGCGCCAGGGCGATGACTTTGGCCACATAGTCGAAGGATGCCTTGCCCTGGACCGCGGTCACTGCCCCGAGCCGCAATGCCGACAAGGGCAACTTCCCCAGATCCAGCACATCGACGGCACCATACTGGTAAGCCGCGTCCGCTGGTTGGCCGCAGGCCCGTACCTGGAGCCCCAGACCACAAAAGCCCACCGCATCGCGCATGATCTCCGCGTCGCCGACCACCAGCGGCCGACAGAGGTCATAGACGGCCGGGGAGTCGAGCGCCTTGGCGCAGATCTCCGGACCGATACCGCCGGGGTCGCCCATGCTGATGCCGAGTAGTGGTCTAGTGTCTAGTTTCAACTTATTCTACATATTTATCGTCCTGGGACTTGACATCTACGCATTCCATAGCGGCATAGCTTGTACTCGGAACTTGAAATTATGCAGATATCACGTCCCAGAACGATACCTGTTCGGCAACAAGCGTAAACTATGCCACAGGCGTGGGGAGAAGGAGCCTTCGAAGCTTTCCAGCAACGTTTGGCTGAGTTGCAGACCAATACCATTAAGTTAAGCCTCAAAGCCCCTCTCCCGGCGGGAGAGGGGTTGGGGAGAGGGCGAACGAAAACAGGG
>NZ_FLUY01001584.1 GCF_900092655.1 Candidatus Thiosymbion oneisti | reverse complement strand
AGCGTGGGAGCAGACCTGGTCCCGACGGAGGAGGGATCTGACGCTCCAGCGTCGATTAAGCGCCGCGGTAGGCTAACAGCCAACGCCTATCCGCACCGAGGAGCTGAGTCCGCTGGAGCGGACAAGACGGCGTTCCCACGCTGGAGCGTGGGAACGAGCGTGAAACGACGAATCACGCGAATCCTCGCGGATGTCAGGTGTCAGGTCTTGATGCCGACTCCGCGGCGCAGCAGGTGGAGGCTGTAGAGGGTCAGCACGGCGATAAAGCCCAGGATGATCGCGAAGGCCACGCCCACCGGGATGTCGCTCACCCCCAGCAACCCGAAACGGAAGGCGTTGACCATATAGAGCACCGGATTGGCGAGGGACAGGTTCTGCCAAAAGGCCGGCAAGAGCTCGATCGAGTAGAAGACCCCCCCCAGATAGGTCAGGGGTGTGAGCACGAAGGTGGGGATGATCGAGACGTCATCGAAGCTGTTGGCATAGATGGCATTGATGAATCCCCCGAGGGCGAACAACACGGCGGTGAGTATGAATACCAGGATGGTGATGCTATAGCTGTGGATCTGGATCCGGGCAAAGACCAAGGCCACCAGGGTCACTAGGACACCGACCACCAGGCCCCGAGCGACGCCGCCGGCGACGAAGCCGGCCAGGATCACCCAATTGGGAACAGGGGCGATCAGCAGCTCCTCCACATAGCGGGAGAACTTGCTCGCATAGAAGGAACCCACCACGTTGGCGAAGGCATTGGTGATGACCGCCATCAGCACCAGGCCGGGGACGATGAAATCCAGATAAGCGAAGCCACCCATGGGCCCGATGCGTTCGCCGATGAGCCGGCCGAAGATCACAAAGTAAAGGGTCGTGGAAATGGCCGAGGGCAGCACCGTCTGCACCCAGATCCGCGAGAAGCGCCGGATCTCCTTGACCAGGATGGTGGAGAAGGCGATCCGGTAGTGCCGCCAGCGATTCATGCCGGCAGGTCCCTACCGCCCCTGTCGTTTTCCACCAGGGTCAGGAACAATTGTTCGAGCCGGTTCTGCTTGTTGCGCAGGCCCACGACCTCGATGCCGGCGTGCGACAGGGCCTCGAACAGACCATTGATGCTGGTGTCCTCGGCTACTTCCACCTCCAGGGTGTGGTCGTCGCGCTGCTCGAGCACGAATCCGTCGCGCTGCGGTAGCCGCGTCGGCCGCCGCTTGAGATCGAGTACCAAGGTTTGGGTCTTCAATCTGCCGAGCAGGGCCCCCATATCCACATTCTCCGTGATCCGGCCGTCGTTGATGATAGCGATATTGCGGCACAGGCTTTCTGCCTCCTCCAGATAATGGGTAGTGAGGATGATGGTGGTGCCGCCGGCATTGAGCTCGCGCAGGAAGCGCCACACGGCATGGCGGATCTCGATGTCCACCCCGGCGGTGGGCTCATCCAGGATCAACAACCGTGGCCGGTGTACCAGCGCGCGGGCGATCATCAGGCGTCGTTTCATGCCGCCGGACAGCACGCGCATCTGCGAGCCCCGTCGGTCCCAGAGGTCGAGCTGCCGCAGCGCGTATTCCGCCCTCGCTTCGGCCGCGCGCCGCGGGATACCATAGTAGCCGGCCTGATTGATAACCACCTCGATGACCGGGAGGAACAGGTTGAAATTGAACTCCTGGGGCACCAGACCCAGGCTGGCCTTTACCAGCTCCGGCTCCCGATCCAGATCGTGGCCGAAGACCTGCACCTCGCCCCCGGTCTTGGTGACCAAGGAGGCGACGATGCCGATCAGGGTCGACTTGCCGGCGCCGTTGGGTCCGAGGAGGGCGAAGAAGTCACCCTCATCCACCGTCAGATCCACACCTCTCAGGGCCTGATGGCCGTTGCGGTAGACCTTGGTGAGCTTTTTGACGGCGAGTGCGGGCATGGAAATGGCGAGTATAACGGCGGGTACAGCGGTTAAACTAGGTGCCCCTGGCATGCTTTTCAACCCAATGCCATTAAGTTAAGCGTTACTGGTCAACAAACAAGAGGAGAAACGACGAATCATGCGAATCCGCGCGAAATTGTCATCCCGAACCGAAGGGAGGGATCTTTTTCGCGCCGATTCGCGCGCTTCGTCGTTTTCTCTTCCGCATCCTGATCGACCACGACAAGCGGTCAGCAGCTAACTTAATGGCATTGCCCCCCACCAAGCGAACCTGACCGCACACCAAAGGATAAATGAATCAATGCCGATACCGGAATACATTAAAGATATCGAGCACATTGCAAGGACGGCCCGTTCCGAATCGAAGCTCGAAGGGGAGTTCAACCGGATATTAAAGCAGTGCCTGGCTGAATTTGGCGTCGATTTTAATCCTCATGTAAATGAAACACTAAAAAGCATGGGCCTCTCTCAGGTGGATGCCGACCGTCCGGATGGTGTATTTGGTCACATTGTCTATGACTACAAGGCCCCGAAAGTCCTATCGTCTGTTAAGGGTTTACAGGGGGCAAAGCAACAAATTGAGAGATACCTTGACCGCATCACCGGAGGTCATAAAAGGGATGCCGTAGCTTGTGGGCAATGGTTCGGTTATGTCTGCGATGGAATTACCCTTGTATACTGCCGTTCTAATTCACGAGTTTGGCAGTGGTCGCGCCCCTTGCCGATTACGGAAAGCACATTGCTCTTTCTCGTACATGCTTTCCGATCACTCCAACGCAAGCCCTTAACGGCGAAACTTCTTAGCTCGGCTTTCGGCAAGGAATCCGAGGTAGCCCAAGAACTCATCCGCGTGATGCGTTCCCACCTCTCGAAGCCACGACACAGGACCAATATGCTATTCAGGGAATGGCACACTTCAGACAATCGGCCTTTCTCAGAGGAAAGAGTCCGTACTTAAACGCATCGCACCGGGGAACCATCTCGGATTGCGCACGTGTTTATTGGGTGAAGGTGCTCAGGTACTCCTCCGAAACGAAGCGTGCCCTCATCCGAACGCTGACAGAGGAGGAATTACCCCGCGCTCGTACCATCGACCCTGTTGCAGGTGCATGGATCGAAGCCGATCTCTTGTTTCCCCTTATACGCGGACGTGATCTTGGACGCTACTGCTCGAGCACTGATGGTTGGTACCAGATTATTCCCAACAAACACTATGAGAAGGTGGAATCGGAAGAGGATTTTGCAGACAAATATCCGCTTGCTTATTCCTATTTTAAGAACTATGAAAGTATCTTGCGTAATCGTTCCTCTTACAAACGCTATCAGAGGCACCTACCCTTCTATGTAGTCTATTGCGTCGGAGACTATTCCTTTAGTACCTACAAAGTTGTCTGGATGGAACAGCAGGCACCGGGATCATTTCGTGCTTCGGTGGTGTCTGAAGATGAAAGCTCGATCGTACCCAATAGGCTTATTATTCCCGACCATAAGCTGTACTTTACGTCATTCGATACCGCCACCGAAGCCTATTATCTCTGTGGGTTCCTCAATTCTCTTCCCGTGCGCACTTGGCTTGGTGGGTTTCTTCTCGATAAGCAGATCGGCACAACCATTTTCGAGCATATAAATGTTCCCCAATTTGATCCAGGTAAAGATGCTTCTAAGCGCATTGCAGTCATTTCAGAAACTGCGCACGCAGATCGTGACGGGACCAAGAATAAAAGGCTCCTGGAACATAAAACAGAAGCGCAGCTCACGGAGTACGTGAGAAAAGTATGCACATAAGGCGAGCAGATTGAGACCCCGGCGGGCTATCGATACAAGCCGAGCGGGTCCTGGAGGTCCACCCCGTCCATGAAGGGGATACGGCGGTCGTTGTTGGTAAGCTGGTAGATCCTGCCGATCCAGTTGCCTACCACGCCTTCGGCGGTGTCATGCCAGGTGTTGTCGAGGCCGGTAATGATGTGCGCCTCGGGAAACACCGGCGGCTCGCGGCCACTCTCCCGGGCCGCAAAGACCCGCTCCCGATGTTCGTCGAGGATGGCGCGGTCCCTGATCCCGATGTAATGCTCCGGAACGGGGGGATAGTCGTCCCTGTGCGCAGCAGCGAAGCGATTGACCTCGCGCTTGTATTCCTTGAGCAAGGAGACGGTGTCGTACTCCGGGTGGCCCTGGAAGAAGACGATTCGGAATCCGTCTTCACTCACCGCGAGATGGACGCCGGCCTCGTCGCTTTCCACCAAGACGTGCAGTCCCGCGGCATCGAATTGGTCGCGGCCGATCTCGTTGAAGCGTGAGTGGGGGACGTCGAACAGGGTGTTGACGTCATTGACCAAGGGGTGCCGCCGGTCGACCACTCGGTGTGGATAGACCCCCCAGCGTTTATCGGGTAAGGGATGGCGGCGCTGGCCGTAACGGAATTGCAGCACGGCATGGGTGGCGAGGCAGGAGCAGAGGGTCGAGGTGACATGCCCGAAGGCCCAGTCGATAACCTCGATCAAGGGCCGCCAGAAGGGCTCGTCTGCCAGATTGGGATGGCTCACATTAGCGCCGGTGATGATGAGCGCGTCCAGTCCCTCCGCCCGGATGCGATCGAAATCTCGGTAATAACGGTCAATGTGCGCCTGAGCCGCGGGGGACCGTTGCAGCTCCCGGAGGGTGAAGGGGTAGACATAGAATTGGGCGATCTGATTGCTCTCGTTGATGAGGCGTAGAAACTGCCGTTCCGTGGCCGCCAAGGCCGCATCCGGCATCATGTTCAAGAGCCCGATGTGCAGCTCACGGATATCCTGCTGCAGCGCCCGGTCCGGCTCCAGGATGGACTGGCCTTCTCGGCGTAGATGCTCGAACGTCGGGAGATCGGTATTGGCGACGATCGGCATGTCAGGCCCCCTTGCTAGCGATGGCCTGCTCGAGCAGGCCCAGGAAGTCCTGTTCGTCACGCACCTGCATCGCCTCCGTGGCGCCGACCGTGTAGCCATGGGGTCCGGCGATGGCCTCGTATCTGGGGACCCGGGCATGGAAGAGTCGGGGAAAGACCCAGCGCGTGAAGTCGTCCGGGTCGATCTGGGCCACGAACTCCAGACGGTGCAGCGTCAGGTAATCCGTGACCGCGGTCTGCAGGAACTCCGGTCGATAGTAGAGCGGCTTGGGATCGGCCTGGGCACGCTCGATGAGCATGGTCTCGTCCTGATCCGGGACCCGGATGTAGAGGATCAGGCTGTGGCGGGCGAGCAGATCGATCACCGCCGGCTCGTCGAGCTCGCACAGGCTGCCGCCGACGTCGTTGACCAGGTGGCGGTAGCCGTAAATCTCCTGCGCCTTGCGCACAAACTCGGGTAGATCCTGCATGGCCCGGATCTCCGCGTCCCGGTACAGGGCCTGGCGACGGTTGAATTCGCCGAGCGGGAGTCCACCACGCTCCGGATTTCCGAGCTTGCCGATGAAGCTCAGCACCGGCCCTAGGTCGTCCACCTTGATGTTGTTACGCACGAAGATCCAATCGCGTCGCAACAGGTCTCTGAGAAAGGGTACCTGCATGGCCTGGCTCTTGATCAGGTCGAGGATGGGCTCGTCCAGGTACCGGGTCCCGATCCGGTAGTCGCCCGAGTAGTGAAACCAGTCCTGGCGCCGCAGCAGAGTCGAGAGGCAGGTCTTCCCCACGCCGGACATGCCGAGCAGGGTAACGCACTTGTTCTCCCAGGCGCGGAACTCGTCGACGGTGAACTTCAAGCCAGGTCCTCCTTGGCAAACCGGGGCCAGTCAAATCCGAATGATAACATTCGAGGACCCGTAGGATGGGCAAAGCAAGCGTCCATCAGGATGGTTCTAAGGTCTTGGTCATTCCGTGGAGGTCCCCGGACCGCGGCTGCCTGAGGGTGCACAAAGCGCAGCGTGCCCATCAACAGTGGGCTGCCGGCGGCAAAGCGTAGGCTGTATTGAGCGCCTGTCTGCGTACAGGGACGCACAGGCAGGCAGCGAACCGCATTGCCGACGATCGTTTGCATTGCGGCACATTGGAGATCTGCTTATAGTTTTGTTCCTTACGATTATTTGGGTGCATTCGTGGCTCAATCAGTCGCCAGCAACCCGCCGGCCAGTCGCCGGCTTCCAGCGGGTAGCAGTCGGCGCCTGGTAGCTGGTAGCTGGTAGCTGGTCGATACGATTCGCTGCGTTCAGCACATCCTTGCCATGTTCTGATTCTACGGGCTTTGCCCAACACGGCTGGAAGCAACCGCAAACCCCGTAGGCGGGCCTTTACTCGATATTCGCGGCCTGCTTGAAATGGTCTGTCAGCTGCTTGCCGTAATCGATGGCGCGGTCCAGCTCCGCCGTGTACTTCTCGACCGCGCCGGAGGATGTGGCGAGCGCCACTTCGTGGGCCTTGGCGTCCACGGCACTCGCCGCACGCTCGGTGTAGCTACGGGTCTCGCCGCCGGTTGCGAGCTGGAAGGGGCCGGTCAGCCGGCGTGCGTCGACCTTATTCAGGATGGCATGGACGCAAATCCGCTTGCCCGATGCCGATCCGGCTGTTGAGGGGGTATCGGCCATATGGTAGCTTGGAGTTTCCAGACAAACCCTCGGGAAATACCCCGTAGCTCAATGCCATTAAGTCAAGCCTCCAAACCCCTCTCCCTGCGAGGGTGTCGCAAAAGCTCCTCTCCCGCCGGGAGAGGGGTTGGGGAGAGGGGGGGCAGCTTGTGGCGTGCCCAACCCACTACGAATGGCGATGTTTCCATTTAGACCTTAACCACTACCGGAACCTGTATCCTATCAACACCGACGCTGCCTAAAGCAGGAGGACATCATGCTTTATCAAAAACCGCAATTCAAAAATCAGTACGAAAACTATATTGGGGGAGAATGGGTGGCCCCGGTTGACGGTGAATATTTTGATGATGTCTCGCCCGTTGACGGAAGTCTGGTTACCAGGGTCCCGAAATCCAACCATAAAGACATCGACTTGGCTGTTAAAGCTGCCTGGAAGGCGGCCGGGACTTGGGGAAAAACCTCAGTGACCGAACGGAGTAATCTCCTGTTCAAGATCGCCGATCGCATAGAGGAGAACCTGGAAAAGCTGGCCTTGGTAGAGACTTGGGATAATGGTAAAGCGATCAGGGAGACGCTGGCGGCGGATATCCCACTGGCAATCGATCACTTTCGTTATTTCGGTAGCGTCATTCGCGCCGAGGCAGGGGAGGTGAGTGATCTTGATGCCGACACAGTTGCAATGGAGATCCATGAGCCATTGGGTGTAGTGGGTCAAATTATCCCGTGGAACTTTCCAATCCTCATGGCGACCTGGAAGTTGGCCCCGGCATTAGCGGCCGGCAATTGCGTGGTTCTAAAACCGGCAGAACAGACGCCAGTATCCATCTTGTTCGTGATTGAAGCGATTGCCGATTTACTGCCTGCCGGGGTGGTGAATGTGGTTAACGGCTTCGGTCCGGAAGCAGGTAAGCCCCTGGCAACTCACCCGGATATCAAAAAAGTTGCATTTACGGGGGAGACCACGACCGGTCAGCTCATCATGCAATATGCATCGGAAAATATCATCCCCGTGACTTTAGAGCTGGGCGGTAAATCACCGAACATTTTCTTCGAAAGCGTCATGGCAGAGGACGACAACTTCCTCGACAAAGCCGTTGAGGGGCTCGTCCTGTTTGCGTTTAACCAGGGTGAAGTCTGCACTTGCCCATCTCGCGCTTTAATCCAAGAGCGTATTTATGATGAATTCATGGAACGCTGTTTAAGGCGCACCGAGGCCATCACCATGGGTGACCCGCTTGATACGAGCACGATGATGGGCGCGCAGGCCTCGAACGATCAGTATGAAAAGATATTGAATTATATCGATATCGGCAAACAAGAAGGGGCGGAACTCTTGATCGGTGGCGGGGCTTATACTAATAAGACTTACCCGAACGGCTACTATGTTATGCCTACCCTATTCAAGGGCAACAACAAGATGCGTGTTTTCCAGGAAGAGATCTTCGGCCCCGTCTTGTGCGTGACGACATTCAAAGATGAAGCCGAAGCATTGGAAATCGCCAATGATACCCTCTATGGACTGGGTGCCGGCGTATGGACACGCGATGTGCATCAAATGCAGACACTCACCCGCGGCATCGCGGCAGGTCGCATCTGGTGTAATTGCTTCCATCTCTATCCTGCCCATGCCTCATTCGGCGGGTATAAGAAATCCGGCATCGGACGGGAAACCCATAAAATGATGCTCAATCATTACCGCCACACCAAGAATGTGTTGGTGTCTTACGATAAGAATCCGTTGGGGTTCTTCTAAGCACATAATCAGGTCCAGGCGGTTCATAGCGAACTGCCTATACTTTTGTAGGGCAATGCCGTTAAGTTAAGCGTCGAGCCCGTTTGGCCCAATCGCTGCTACCCGCGAAAGATCAAGCCCCCCGAGCGCTTCATCGCTTGGGGGGGGGGAAGT
>NZ_FLUY01001583.1 GCF_900092655.1 Candidatus Thiosymbion oneisti | reverse complement strand
GCCGTCTTTCAGACGGCTTACGGACCCCATCACCAGCTGGCGGCAACGCTCAGAGCAGACGCCCTCTGGGCCGCACCCGATAACGCCGGACCGCCGGCAGGTTTGATTCCCGTGTATACGAATGGTGGACACCGGCCCGATGTTCTCCGCGGCGCGGAGTTCCAGGTTCCCACGCAGCGCGTGGGAACGAGAAAGACCGCGTCGGGCGTCACCTTTTACGACACCCTCGGCGGGAGAGGGGTTGGGGTGAGGGCAAAAAAAACAGCGCACGATCGACCACAAACCGCGTCGGTAACGCTTAACTTAATGGCATTGAGTTGGTAGCCGGCGACTGAAAACTCACCTCTTGCCACCCAGGGTTGCTCCCGCTAGATTGTCCCGAATCGACACCTTCCTGTACCCTGGACCCATGACCCAAGCAGAGATAGAACAAGCCGTCGAGTCGATCTGGACCCTGTTCCGGGAAACCGACCGGCGCCTCGATCAGCGTATCGCAGAAACCGACCGGCGTTTCGAGGCAACGGAGCGGGAAATCCAGGCCCTTTCGGCCCAGACACGAGCGGCCGAGAACCTCTTCATCGGCAAGTGGGGCCGGTTACTCGAAGCCCTGGTGCGGCCGGGGGTGGCCGAGCTGTTTCGGGTCCGGGGGATCGATGTCAACCGGACCCTGGAGCGGATACGAGCACGTCAGGGCGGAGAGGAGATGGAAATCGACCTGCTGCTGGTGAACGGTGATGCCTTGGTCGTGGTGGAGGTCAAGAGCACCCTTAAGGGGGAGGATGTACGCAAGCTCCTCAAAGACCTGGAGACCTTCCTGAAATTTTTCCCTGAATACCGGGGCTATCGCCGCTTCGGGGCAGTCGCCGCCTTGGCAATCGATGAATCTGCGGACCGCTATGCCTATCGCCACGGGCTGTTCGTGCTGACCATGGGGCGCGAAGGGCTGGTCACCCTGCGCAATGATGACGCCTTTCAGCCGCAGGATTTTGCCATTGGTCCTTAGTAATGCAGGATGCGGTGAGCGCCTGCCTACCGTCTCAGAACCGCTTTGCCTGTGCCGGCCTATTAACCCCACCACCCCAGGGATGGGTCAGGCACGGCAGGTAAGGGGCAGGCAGCGAACCGCATCACCGATTCGAAGCGATCTTCCCGGCCGAAAATGCTCCGTCCCAAGGCCACCATCATCATATTGAGTATGGGAAAAGGCATCTTGTATCCGCAAATCGCGCAGATTTTCAGGTAGTAGCTCAGTTCGCGAAAAAACGGAAATTGCGAAAAAACGCAATGACGCAAGGACGCCAAGATGCAAAGAAAGAACAAAGAATCTTTGCGTCTTGGCGTTAAATGGGCCGGAAAGTGAGCGGCCAAGCATAAATTTTTTAAACTGAGCCTCTGCCGATTTTCACAGATACTTGCGTTCTTTGACTGTGCAACAGGCGGTGGGCACAGCCCACCCTACTCTGCGCAATCTACGGATTCAAAACGCTCATGCGACCGGGATGTCTGGGAGGGGCAGGGGACATAACCCAACCCTATGTGCTGTAGCCGC
>NZ_FLUY01001254.1 GCF_900092655.1 Candidatus Thiosymbion oneisti | reverse complement strand
GAAACCGGGCAAAGTGGCTAAGGCCAAACCCAAATCGAAGCCGGTCAAGGTGGCTAAGGCCAAAGCGTCCGGGGCCCTGAAGGTGCATGTGGTCAAACCGAACGAGACCCTCTATGGGGTGTCCACATACTACAAGATGTCCGTTGCCGA
>NZ_FLUY01001582.1 GCF_900092655.1 Candidatus Thiosymbion oneisti | reverse complement strand
GTTAGTTTTTAGACAGCCTCTCAGGCGGCTACAGCACATAGGGTTGGGTTATGTCCCCTGCCCCTCCCAGACATCCCGGTCGCATGAGCGTTTTGAATCCG
>NZ_FLUY01000156.1 GCF_900092655.1 Candidatus Thiosymbion oneisti | reverse complement strand
AGCGCTGTAGGTTCCGGTAAGCATCGGGGTGAGGTTGCCGCCGCACTCCAAAACGTCCGGTGGTACCCTTCCATGATC
>NZ_FLUY01000336.1 GCF_900092655.1 Candidatus Thiosymbion oneisti | reverse complement strand
AGGCGAGAAGCGGTCAGATGCGAGGCGCGCGAGCGCAGGAATAGCCGGTCCTCTTTCAAGCTCGCGCAACAACGCAGATGGCCGCTTCTCGCCGCGCCCGAAGGGAGCCCTCCAAACGCGCCAAGGCGGCGTTACAGCGCTTGGCAAGAGCGTAGGCTATTCCCTGCGCGCTGTGCCTTGCCTGGGCGGGTTTAGGGGGCTCTGAGAATGAAAAATAAGGCGAAATGGGGTATTAAACCCTCGGTATTCAGCCGACTTATCCTCGCGCTGGCTACCTGCCGGCGTATCCTGGTCGATGCCCGCTTCGCCGGCCGAATAGCTGCACTCCGGGCGGGCGGCTCGACCACTGCTCCGGACGCCCCAGGCCCAGAGGTTCCGCGCCTGCAGGCGGCCGAACCAAATGCGGGCTTGCAGCTCTTGGGTCTGCTCCAGCAGGAGGGGCGCTTTATCGATTTTCTCGAAGAAGACGTGGGCACCTATTCCGACGCCGAGGTCGGCGCCGCCGCGCGCGTCGTGCACGAGGGGTGCAAGAAGACCCTGGGGCAGCACTTCACCATCGAGGCTGTGCGCGCCGAAGCGGAGGGGACCCGAGTGACGCTGACGGAGGGCTTCGACGCGTCCGCCGTGCAGCTCACGGGTAACGTCGTCGGCCAGGCACCCTTCACCGGTAGTCTAGTTCACAGGGGTTGGCAGGTCACGGAGACCAGGCTGCCCCAGGTCGCTGCCGGCCATGATCTGACCATTCTGGCACCTGCGGAGGTCGAGCTGTGAGTGACGCACGCTATGCCGTAGGCATCGATCTGGGAACCACCCATTGCGCCCTGTCCTACGTCGACCTGGACCATAGCGAGTGGGACCAGGTCGCTCAGGAGATGATGCCGGTGCCCCAGCTGACGGGACCCGGTTCAGTCGCTGCCCTGCCCCTGCTGCCCTCGTTCCTGTATCTCCCCCACCCGGACGAGCTGGCGATAGCCGATCTGGTCTTGCCCTGGGGCAACACTGGAGACCGAATCCTGGGTGAGATGGCGCGTTCCATCGGGGCCCGCACCCCCATCCGTCTGGTCTCTAGCGCCAAGAGCTGGCTGTGTCATCCAGGGATCGATCGGCGCAGCGCGGTGCTGCCGCCGGGGGCACCGGAAGCTGAGGTACCGCGACTCTCGCCTTACGAGGCCTCGGTCCGCTATCTGGAGCATCTGCGCGACGCCTGGAATTATGCCCACCCGTATCACGACCTGGCGCACCAGGAGGTCACGGTAACGGTTCCGGCCTCTTTCGATCCGGCCGCCCGCGAGCTGACCGCCGAGGCGGCCCAAGCCGTCGGTTTCCAACACCTGGTCCTGCTCGAAGAGCCCCAGGCAGCCCTCTATAGCTGGATCCACGACAGCGCGGGGAAATGGCGCGACCAGGTGCGCGTCGGCGACATCATCCTGGTCATCGACGTCGGCGGTGGCACCACCGACCTGTCCCTGATCGCAGTTACGGAACGAGAAGGTGCGCTGGAGCTGACCCGGGTCGCCGTCGGCGAACACATCCTGCTCGGCGGCGACAACATGGATCTGGCGCTGGCACATCTGGTCAAGGGCAAGCTCGCCGCCGCAGGGACCGATCTGGACCATTGGCAGGTTCAGGCCCTCACCCACGGCTGCCGCCAGGCCAAGGAGGCGCTGCTGGTGGATCCGGACCTGGAGGCGGTGCCCATCGTGGTGCCCAGCCGCGGGACCCGCCTCATTGACCGCAGCATCCGCACCGAGCTGAGGGGCGAGGAGATCAGGCGCACCCTGGTCGAAGGCTTTTTCCCCGAGGTTCCGGTGAGTGCACGCCCGGCCGCCCGCGCGCGCACGGCGCTGACCAAGCTTGGCCTACCCTATGCCCAGGACGCGGCCGTTACCCGCCACCTGGCTGCCTTCCTCGGGATTCAGATCGGGGCCACGGAAGACCTGTCCGGATTCGGGCCCGCCGGCGACGGCAGCTTCCTGCATCCGACGGCCGTGTTGTTCAACGGCGGGGTCTTTAAGGCGAACCTGCTCGCCGAGCGGGTGATGAAGGTGCTCAACGACTGGCTGACAACGGACGGTGCTCCGCCGGCCCGTCTGCTCGTCGGGGGGGACCTCGACCTCTCCGTAGCCCGCGGGGCCTCCTACTACGGCTACGTCCGACGTGGCAAGGGGGTCCGGATCCGCGGCGGCACCGCCCGCTCCTACTATGTGGGTGTGGAGAGCGCTACGCCCGCCGTGCCTGGGCTGGAGCCGCGGATTCATGCCCTGTGCCTGGCCCCCTTCGGCATGGAAGAAGGTACCCAAGCCGAGATTCCACCCCAGGAATTCGGCCTGGTGGTCGCCGAGCAGGTCAGGTTTCGCTTCTTTGGCTCCTCAGTGCGCCGCGAGGATCAGGTCGGGGATCTGCTCGATGACTGGTCCGCCGCAGAGGTCGAGGAGCTCGAAGAGATCGAGGCCTACCTGCCCGCACAGACTCGGGCACCGGGAGAAGTGGTCCCGGTGCACCTGCGCGCCTCGGTGACTGAGGTCGGTACCTTACTCCTGGAGGCCATGCCCCTCGATGGTCCGGAGCATTGGAAGGTGGAATTCAATGTGCGGAATCCGGCTGGTGAATGAGCTTGTAATGGAGCGAAATCGAAATTGCAGGCTTGACTTCGCAAGTTGAAAAATCCTGTGGGAGGGATTTTTCGAGGTCTCCTTCTCAAGATACCCGTAACATGCTGTTTGCGAAGAAAGCGGCAAAACAGAGTGACATATAAATACAGGAGTTTCATATGAAGTTGAAAATTTTGATTCATGAAGCTGAAGAAGGCGGGTACTGGGCGGAAGTACCGGCTTTACGCGGTTGTGTATCCGAAGGAGAAACGATAGAGGAGACTTTAATGAATATTAAAGAAGCGGCACTAGGTTGGCTGGAAATTGCGTCTGAAAGATGTCAATCGAGCGAAAAAGTTCAATCCATGGAAATGGAGTTATGAAAACGGTTTCGGGGAAAACCTTTTGTAAATTTCTGGAACAACATGGTTGGGAGTTACAGCATGTTCGTGGAAGTCATCACATTTATACAAAATCCGACAGAGAAGGGATATTAACAGTACCGGTACATGGGAATAAGGATTTAAAAAAGGAACTCTTCGGAAATTATTAAAAGATTCGGGGTTGAATCTGTAAGACCAGATAGGTTAGGGTTCCTGCCTATGCATCTTCTGCGGCAACTGGATTTTGCAAATGCCGAAGTAGTCGAGATTATGAACCATAATTATAAATTGAAACATAGATGTCAAGTCCCGCCAGTAGATACACGAAATTGTGCTTTCCCATAACTTGAGTTCTCTACCTCGGTATCCCTTTCACGGCTCTTGTGGCACATTAACAGACCAAGCCCAGAAGGCAACGAAAGGAGAAATCCGATGGCAGATTTGCAGCGTGCCGTACAGGCGTTACTGGATGAACTGGTGGAGTCCGGCGAGGAGGTGGGACTTCAAGCCGCCGTCTATGTGGAGGGTCAGCTGGCGGCGGACTGTGTCGCGGGGTGGCGATCGCAGGATCGTGAGACTCCGGTCTGCGAAGATACCCTGTTCACCGTCTACAGCTGCACCAAGGGGGTAGTCGCCAGTGCCGTGCATATCCTGGCCGAGCGCGGGCTGATCGACTACGAGCGGCCCGTGGCCGAGTACTGGCCTGAGTTTGCTCAGGCCGGCAAGGGGTCGGTTTCCGTTACCCAGGCGCTCAATCACCTGGCCGGCATTCCCCAGACCGTGCAGGTCGCGGGCAAGTCCAGCGGCGAGATCTGGGCGGACTTGGACCTGTGCGTGGCCGAGGTGGCACGCCTCAAGCCCATCTTTCCACCCGGTTCCACGGTCTGTTACCACGGTCTGACGTTCGGCTGGATCGCCGAGGGCATCGTGCGCGGCCTCGGACTGAGCCTCGGTGAGATCGTAGCGGAAGAGATCGTCAAGCCTCTGCATATAGGTAACGAGATGTACCTGGGCACACCGGCCTCCGAGCACGGCCGGATGGCGACACCCTTCGACAAGCCGCTCACCGGCGAGCCTCCCGCGATCGACCCCTTGGCCCTCCAGTGCGTACCCCTGGACCTGGCCGAGGCCCTCAACCGGCCGGAGGTCCGATCTGCCCAAGTAGCCGCCGCCAACATCAGTACCACCGCCCGGGCGCTGGCGCGACACTACGCGGCGCTAGTCGGGGAGGTGGACGGGTGCCGTCTGATATCGGAGACGCATCTGGAGCAGGTCTTCTCCCAGCGTGTGGACCTTCCGGATGTCACGTTGGAACAATTCGCCGCCGTCCCGCAGGAGACTCCGCGTGCGGGGGGCTATCAGCTAAATACGGGGAGAAGGGACCAGATCATGTATTTTGGCCCCAACCCGAGGGCCTTCGGCCATGACGGCTACGGCGGCAGCTTCGGCAGCGCCGACCCGGAGGCGAAGGTGGCACTCGGCTACGCCAAGACCCTACTCCACACCGATCAGATCCCGGTCCGGTTCGAGACCTTGTCGAAGACGAGATTTATCGAGACGGTCTACGGAAATCTGTAGTCACGGGCACTGGGTCAGACCGGAGAACTACGAATTGACACGAATCCGATTCGTGTCAATTCGTAGTCGCGGTCATAAGGGGAGAAAATATGGCAGTAAAGGACAGACCAGGTTTCGTCGATCTGGTAAGCTGTTAGGCTCTGAAAAGAGGTCATGCACATGAAAACAGCCGAAGAAATACAAACTGATATAGAAGCGCTTCCCCGCAAAGAGTACATGAAGCTTGTTCATTGGTTTTCTGAGCATGACTGGAAGGCGTGGGATAGAGAAATCGAAATAGATTCCAAATCCGGAAGACTCGATTTTTTGATAGAAGAGGCACTCGCGGAGAAAAGAGTGGGGAAACTAAGCGATTTGTAATGCACAAAACAACGACGCGATTTTGGCGTTGCTTCTACGCATTACCTCAAGAAGTCCAAGAGATCGCACGTAAAAATTATAACTTGCTAAAGGAAAACCCAAAGCATCCATCATTACATTTTAAGAAAGCAGGTAAACTATGGTCTGCTCGTGTCGGCAGAAATCACCGGGCGCTTGCCATAGGGGATGAATGTGGATTTATATGGGTATGGATTGGCGATCATGAAGAATATGACCGAATACTCAACGGGGAAAAGGCCCAGGAAGTACGGAAAGGGAGCAGGTTTAATTAACCTTAGTAAGTTCGTGTCCAATGCCATTAAGTTAAGCGTTACCGATCAGTAAAGTAAGAGAGAAAACTACGAATCACGCGAATCCTCACGGATGGATTCGCGCGCTTCGTAGTTTTCTCTTTCGTATTCCGACCCACCACGACAGGCGGCCAACAGCTAACTTAATGGCATTGAGTTTGTGTCAATTCATGTCAATTCGTGATTCCGGCCCCAAAGAGAGAAGATGATGCACTCCGAGTTTCCTCTCTCCCCCGATATCCTCTACCTGAATCACGCTGCCGTTGCCCCCTGGCCCAGGCGCACTGTCGCCGCGGTGGCCCGGTTCGCGCAAGAGAACGGGACGCGCGGCGCCGCTGACTATGCGCGTTGGATCAGGACCGAGACGCGGCTGCGCGGGCGCCTGGCGGAGCTGATCAAGGCCCCGTCGCCGGCGGATGTGGCCTTGGTAAAGAATACCTCCGAAGGCCTGTCGGTCATCGCCTACGGAATCGATTGGAAATCGGGCGACAATGTCGTCGGTATCGCCCAGGAATTTCCATCCAACCGCATCGTCTGGGAGTCCCTGGGTACCCAGGGCGTTGCGTACCGCCGGCTCGACCTCTATGCATCGTCACAGCCGGAGGCGGATCTTATGGATCTGTGCGATGAGCGCACCCGTCTGATCGCCCTGAGCTCGGTCCAGTACGCCCGGGGGTTGCGGTTGGATCTGGAGCGGTTGGGGGACTTCTGCCGCAGTCGGGATATCCTGTTTTGTGTGGATGCGATTCAGGGCCTAGGTGTCGTGCCCTTTGACCTGAAACGCGCCAAGGCGGATTTCGTGGTGGCGGACGGGCACAAGTGGATGCTGGGCCCCGAGGGCGTCGCCCTGCTGTATGTGGACCCGCGCCTGCGCCCGGAATTGTGCCTGCATCAGTACGGCTGGCACATGGTAGAGCACCGCGGCGACTATGAGCGCCTGGAATGGAGCCCCGCCGCGGATGCCAGGCGGTTCGAGTGCGGCAGTCCGAATATGCTCGGGGTCCATGCCTTGGATGCCAGCCTGTCCTTGCTGTTGGAGACCGGGATCGATCGCATCCGGGCCGCCGTGGCCGAACGCGCGCAGCGCCTCATCGAGCTGATCGACGGCCACGGTTTCGAGCTGCTGAGTCCCAGGGACCCCGAGCGTCGGGCCGGGATCCTGACCTTCCGCGTCCCCGGTGCTGACCATCAGACCCTGCACCAAGCCTTGACAGGCAGCGGCGTTATTTGTGCCCGGCGCGGTGGAGGGATCAGATTCTCCCCCCATTTCTACACCCCGCACAGCGTCCTGGAGCGTGCCGTTCGGATAACCGCCGAGGCCGCGGTAAGCCGGTCCGCACGGAAGTAAGAAGCTGTTTGGTTAAAACGAGTCCTCGCGTCGTGTTGTATTACGCCGCGTTCGATGCCGTGCCTGTCTGGGCGCGGTCCTGGGTTATTTGGTGTTGCCTGCGAAGACGTCTTTTTAGTCCGCAGATTACACAGATTTTCACAGATTGTTTCGTTCTTAATCTGTGGAAATCCGCGTAATCTGTGGATAAAGAAAGTTTGGGTTGCAGCTTGTTCAGGAACGCCAACGCAGGATCAGCAGCAGACCGGCGACAGTGTAAAGCCCTATCGCCAGTAGCTTGGCGAGGGTAAGGCTAAGGATCTGTCCGGGTCCGAACAGCAGGAGCCCGGTCGCGCTCAGGATCAGGGCGGCGGCGCCTACCGCCGCCGGCAGGGCCGTCCGCTGGCCGCGGAGCTCCGTGCCTAGCCTAGCCAGCTCCTCCGAGCGCCAGTGGAGGATCAGTTGGTGCCGATCCAGGGCCGTGAGCACCCGGTAGGCGAGCAGCGGCAGCTCCGGGAGCTGTTCGGAGGCTGGGCCTAGGTTCTTCCGTGCCCGCGCCAGGAACGCCTTGGGCCCCACCCGGTCCTTCATCCAGCGTTTCATAAAGGGCTTGGCGGTGGTCCAGAGATCGAGCTCCGGGTAGAGCTGGCGGCCCAGACCTTCGATGTTGAGCAGGGTCTTCTGCAGCAGCGCCAGCTGGGGCTGGACTTCCATGTTGAAGCGGCGTGCGGTCTGGAACAGGCGCAGCAGGAAGTTGCCGAAAGAGATTTCGGCCAGGGGTTTTTCGAAGATCGGCTCGCTCACGGTGCGGATGGCCGCCTCGAAGTCGACGATCCGGGTCCCGGGCGGCACCCAGCCGGACTCCACGTGCAGCTCGGCTACCCGGCGGTAGTCCCGATCGAAGAAGGCCAGGAGGTTCTCGGCCAGATAGCGTTGGTCCTCCACCGTCAGGCTGCCGACGATTCCGAAATCCACGGCGATGTAGCGCCCGTCGGGGTCTACGAAGATGTTGCCCGGATGCATATCGGCGTGGAAGAAGTTGTCTCGGAACAGCTGGGTGAAGAAGATCTCGACCCCCCGCTCGCCGAGCATGCGCATGTCGATGCCCTGGGCCTTGAGGGTCTCGACCTCGCCCACCGGGGTACCGTAGATGCGCTCCATGACCATGACGTTGGGTCTGGTCAGGTCCCAGTAGACCTCCGGGATGTAGATCGCCTCGCTGCCGAGGAAGTTGCGCCGCAGCACGGAGGCGTTGGCGGCCTCGCGCTGCAGGTCCAGCTCGTCGAAAATGGTCTTCTCGTACTCGGCGACCAAGGCCACCGGGCGCAGCCGACGGCCGTCCTTCCAGTAGCGCTGGACCAGATCCGCGATCACATAGAGCAGACCGATGTCGCGCCGGATGGTCTTCTTGATACGCGGCCGCAACACCTTGACCACTACCTCGTGACCGTCCTTGAGGCGCGCGGCGTGGACCTGGGCGATGGAGGCCGAGGCCAGGGGGGTCTCGCTGAAGTCGTCGAGTTCCGCTTCCAGGGGTTTATCCCAGGCCTGCTCGATCAGGGCGCGGGCCTGGATCCCGGAAAAGGGGGGGACCCGATCCTGCAGCTTGGCGAGCTCCACGGCCAGGTCGTCGGGCAGCAGGTCGCGGCGGGTGGAGAGGATCTGGCCGAACTTGACGAAGATAGGCCCCAGATCCTCCAGGGCCAGCCGGATACGCACCGGATAGGGCGGCAGCTTGCCGCGGAACCAGAACCAGGGCGACAGGTAGAGCAGGAAACGGAGCGGCCGTAACAGATGGGTGGAGAAGATGACCTCATCCAGCCCCCGGCGCAGCAGCACCAGATTGATGTGGAGCCAGCGGATCGCCTGGGAGGGACGGATCATTCTAGGGGCTGTTGGCATTTAACAAGGAGTAAACCCAACCTCCGGGCTTGTCTCCCAATAGTACAGGATTCACAGGATTTTCAGGATTAACAGGATGTTACAATTGTTATTTAAGAAAAATAATCCTGTTAATCCTGGAAATCCCGTTAATCTTGTCCTATTAGTGGTTGGCACGACGATTATATCAACAGCCCCTGGGATCACCGCTCGCTGGTCGAGCCGTTCCGCCGCTGTGCCAGCCGCTCGATCCGGGCGGCGAGTCGTTCTACGCCATCCCGTACCCGATCGACCTCGTCCAGAAATGCCTGGACCTCATAGCGGCTGGGGAGTAGGCGCGCCTCCTCCTGCAAGTACTCCTTGACGTCCTCGGTCAGGGTGTCGGCGGTGCGTCGCCTCCAGTGCCCCGCAGCGCGCACTTGGGAGCCGATCCGGTGCGCGGCCACATCACCCACCAGCCGTGCGAGCTGCTCCTCCCAATCCACCTCCAGGCCACTCAGAAAATCGCCGAAGGCCTGAGCCAGGTGGGTATCGCCTTCGACCTGGACCTCGCCGGAGAAGAGCCGATCTTCCTTCCGGCGTGAGACGCCCAGCCGGGCCAAGGCCAGGGGCGCGGCGCGCAGAACACAGTCCGGCGTGCCCGCATAGTCACCGTAGAGGTGCACCCCGGCAGGACCCGGTATCAGATAGAGTCGGGTATCGAAGCCGGCCACCTCGATCAGGATCACCTTGCCCTGGAGGTCGGTGATCCGCGCCGCCCCCTCGGGATCGAGGGCGAGATAGCGATTGATGGTCGCCTCCAGGGCTGCCAGGGCCGCGTCCGGGATCGGCATACCCGCGTTCACAGCTTGTAGCCCCGGTGAATGGCGACGATGCCGCCGCTGAGGTTGAAGAACTCGCAGCGCTCGAAGCCGGCCGCTTCCAGCATGGTCTGCAGGGTCTCCTGGTCCGGATGCATGCGGATGGACTCGGCGAGATAGCGGTAGCTGTCCGCATCCCCGGCGACCAGCCGACCCAGGGCGGGCAGGACCGAGAAGGAGTAAAGGTCGTAGGCCTTGCGCAGGGGGAGGCTGGCGGGATGGGAGAACTCCAACACCAGGACCCGGCCACCGGGCCGCAAGACCCGAAACATCTCCTCCAGGGCGCGTTGCTTGTGGGTGACATTGCGCAGGCCGAAGCCGATGCTGATGCAGTCGAACCGGTCGGCAGCAAAGGGCAGGGCCTCGGCGTTGGCCTGGGCGTAGTGGATGTTGCCCGCAAGCCCCAAATCCACCAAGCGGTCCCGGCCCCGGTCGAGCATGGTAGCGTTGATGTCCGTGGATACCACCGCGCCTTCCTTGCCCACCAGGCCGACGAAGCGCTCGGTCAGATCCCCGGTCCCGGCGGCCAGATCCAGTACCCGCTGGCCGCGGCGTACCCCCGCAAGCGCCACCGTCCGGCGCTTCCAGAGCCGGTGCACCCCCAAGGACATCAGATCATTCATGAGGTCGTAGCGGGGGGCCACGGAGTCGAAGACCTCCCGTATCTGGGTGGCCTTCTCCGCGACCGCGACCTGCCGGTAGCCGAAGTGGGTGGTCTTCTCGTCGGACATGGGGGGCACCTGCTTTATCCGCAGATTACGCAGATTGTCACAAATTGTTTCGTTTTTCATCTGCGCAATCTGCAGATTGAAAGAACAATCAAACACACCATCGGAATGGGTTGGCCTTGCGAAGTGGTGTGTAACTTGATAAAAACCCTTTTTAATCCGCAGATTACGCAGATTACGCAGATTCGCGCAGATTTCCCGAAAAGACCATGCGCTTATACTGGAGACTCTTGGCACCGAAGTTGAGCAACAGCCCGCGTTCTATTCCGCTTGCTCTCAGATAGTGAATCAGCTGAGATTCTTCCTTTGCGGTCAGACGACCCGGCGCCTTCAACTCAACGACGACCTCCTCGTAACAAAGAAAATCGGCACGGTAAGCGGTACTCAAGATTTTCCCTTTGTATGCTACCGACAATTCAACCTCACGCGCGAAGGGAATGTTCTGCTCAGCGAACTCTATAGCCAGCGCGTCTTGGTACACAGCCTCCAAAAAACCGTGTCCAAGCTCGCGGTGCATGGCCATTGCTGCGCCAATGATCGCGTATGTTTGTTCGTCACGACTCATTATGCATTCAAACTACGCCGATTGCAGAGTGAACAAATGCAAGAATCTGCGGAAATCTGCGTAATCTGCGGATAAAGAATGTCGTTATCAATCGTCCCCCGTGTTCGCGCTCGGGAACGCCGTCTTATCCGCTCCAGCGGACTCAGCTTCTCTATGCTGATAGGCGTTGGCGGTTAGCTTACCAAGGCGCTTAATCGACGCCGGAGCGTCAGATCCCTCCTCCGTCGGGACAAGGTCTGCTCCCACGCTGGAGCCTGGGGAACCGGCCGAGAATCTGCGTAACCTGCGGATAAAAAGAATGTCGTTATCGATCGTTCCCCGGGTTTGATATTCAGAGTGACGCGCCGAGGAACAGGTTTTGGAAGGCCTTGCGATCCCGGGTCCGATAGATGGTGAAGTCCTTGTCAACACTGGCTACGCTCCTGATCTTCAGGCGTTCGCACAAGGCGATCAGCGAGGCGTCCGTGAAATCTGCCGGCAGGTCGCGGTATTTCTCGATCAGGGCCCGGATGCGGGGAAAATCCTCGGTCGTATCCACGTCGATGGTCAGGGATTGCTCCCCCCAAAACAGGAAATCCTGCTGGGCCTGCGGTGCGAAATCCAACATGTAGACGACTTCCGTGATGACCGGCAGATTGGTAACCAGCCGTCTGCGCAGATCCCGCACGAACGCGACGGCTTGTGCGTGATACCGATCCGAGCCGTCGAACAGGGCGATCAGCGGGCCGCTGTCAACCACGATGCTTTTCACGGAACCGCTCTCGAAGGATCTGTTTGCGCCGCTCGCTACGGTCGGTCTCGCCACTCGAGTAGCGACCGAACAGATGCTCGCCGATGGCATAGGGACCGGCTTCCTGTCCCTCGCGCTCGAGCTTCTCGCTGATGGCCTGGCGCACGAAAGCCGACAATGGAAGGTCGCGTTCACTCAAACGCCGTTGCAGCGCGGTCTTTAATCCCGGATCGAGACGGATGGAGATGGTCATGTCCTAGCTCCGTAATACGAGTGCGTATTACGGAATTATTGTCTTGATGAGGACCGATTGCAAGATGAGGACCGATTGCAAGCAGAAACCACCGGAGCTTCGCCGCTTTTCGCGCAGAACGCGCTCAGCTGCGAACCGGACGGTCGATCAACTTATGTCGATTGCAGAGTGAGCAAAGGAAAAATCTGCGGATAAAGGATGGCTTGCTTTTTTATCCGCAGATTACGCAGATTTTTTGAAAAGAGCGTGCGTTTTTGACCACGAATTAACACGAATCAGATCTCAATAGCCTCAGCAGTTCAGGGGGCTGCGACAGTGCATGGTTTTCTCGTTTAAATACATTGCCTTAGCGGCTAATTTCGGGAACCTGCCGGTCGTGCCCTGCTCAGTGTAGCCAAATCGTCTGCAACCAAGCGTAGCTTACACCCAACTGACTGATTTTCAAAGCAGCGGGAACCTGATTGCAGATCGGATCTCAGATGTTCGATACAAGCTATTGGATTCATAGAGGTATTTTAGATTTCAAGCCCTCTGGCCCGAGTATCCGGCTGAGGTTGCCGAAACCGCAGCTATTCCAGGATGAGTGGTGCCCATCCATGGTGTTCCCCGTGCCTGCGGGGATGAACCGATCTTTCCTATAGTCAATGTGGCTCAAACGAAAAGAATCTGCGGAAATCTGTGTAATCTGCGGATTCAACAAGGATATTGGGGTGCCCATCGATTCATCGCTGTTGGGCACGGCGCGCTATAGGCTATCGGTTCGATTGCCGGCTCGGCAGCGCGCGCCTTTGCCCAACCTACGCGACTGGCGACTGGCAGCTGTGTAAGCTGTTACCCTGGGGTCATGGAGCATCGTCCGCGCAAGCGATTCGGCCAGAATTTTCTGCACGATCCGAACACCATCCGGCGCATCCTGTCGGTCGTAGACCCCAGGCCGGGAGAGCGTTTGGTGGAAATCGGCCCCGGCCGCGGCGCCATCACCACCGGCCTGCTGCGGGCCGCGGGAAGGCTGGATGTGGTGGAGCTGGATCGAGATCTGATCGAGCCTTTGGCCCGTCGGTGCACAGGCCTCGGCGAGCTGACTATCCACAATGCCGACGCCCTGGCTTTCGATCTCTGCGCCCTGTATCCGCACGAGCGTCCGCACGAGCGGCTGCGGCTGGTCGGCAATCTGCCCTATAACCTCTCCACTCCCTTATTGTTCCGCTTTCTCGACCAGGCGGATGGTATCCGTGACATGCACTTCATGCTCCAGCGGGAACTCGTGGAGCGCATCGCCGCCGGGCCAAGCTCCAAGGTCTATGGTCGGCTGTCGGTCATGATCCAGGTCTACTGCCGAGCCGAGCCCCTGTTTCGCGTCGGTCCCGGCGCCTTCGCGCCGGTCCCCAAGGTAGACTCCGCCTGTGTGCGCCTGACCCCCCACCGCCCCTTGCCTTACCCGGTGCGGGACCCGGCCTGCCTGTCGCGACTGGTAACCCAGGCCTTCGGCCAGCGTCGCAAGACCCTGCGCAACAGCCTACGGGGCCTGGTTGACCCCCAGCTGTTGCGGGCCCAGGGTTTGCACCCTGGGCAACGGGCCGAGGAGTTGAGTGTGGAGGCCTTCGTGCGCCTGGCCAATGCCGCTTGCAAAACTCAAGTTCCGCCCTGAATTAGTTCATCGAAATCAGGGTTGAACAGGCACCACCACAGATGACCAACGAAAGTCCCGAGCAGCCCGAGCGGATTGAACAGTCCGATCAGTCCGATCAGCCCAAGGCGGGCGACCTGGCCCGCGCCGACCAGGTCCTGCCCGGGCTCATCCATCTGTTGCCGGTGGCCGCGCGCCCCTTCTTCCCGGGACAGGCGGTTCCCCTGATTATGAGCGCCCGGCACTGGGCCCCAACCCTGAAGGCGGTCGGCGAGGCCGAACATAAGGTCCTGGGCGTGGTCCTGGTGCGCAACGAGACTGCCGAGGAGGCGACCGTCGAGGACTTTCACCCGGTGGGCACCGCCTGCCGGGTCCATCGGGTGAATGAGCAAGACGGCATGCTCCAGGTGCTGGTGGAGTGCGTGCAGCGCTTCCGCCTTGAGGGCCTGGTCAACCCCAAGACCCCTTTCTCGGCCCGCGTGGACTACCTTGCCGAACCTGACGGGCCGCCGGATGAGCAGGTCAAGGCCTACGCCATGGCCGTGATCAACACCATCAAGGAGCTGCTGCCGCTCAATCCCCTCTATGTCGAAGAGTTGCGCATGTTTCTGGACCGCTTCGGTCCGGAAGACCCGTCCCACCTGGCGGACTTCGCGGCCAGCCTCACCACCTCCACCAAGGACCAGCTGCAAGAGGTGTTGGAGGCCGTCGAGCTGTTACCGCGCATGGAGAAGGTACTGGTCCTGCTCAACAATGAGCTGGAGCTCGCCCGCGCCCAGCAGAAGATCCGCAGCGCGGTCGAGGAACGCATGCACACCCAGCAGCGCGAGTTCTTCCTGCGCGAGCAGCTCAAGGCGATCCAGAAAGAGCTGGGGATCGCCAAGGACGACCGCACCGCCGAGCGCGACAAGTTCAACAAACGTCTCAAGAAACTCACCCTCACCGACGAGGCCCAAAAGCGGGTGGACGAGGAGATGGACAAGCTGGCCATGCTGGAGACCGGCTCCCCCGAGTACGCCGTCACCCGCAACTACCTGGACTGGATCACCCTCTTGCCTTGGGGCCGCCACTCCAAGGACAAGCTGAACCTCAAGCGCGCTCGGCGGGTATTGGACCGGGACCACTACGGGCTCGAGGACGTCAAGGAACGCATCCTGGAATTCCTGGCGGTAGGCATCATGAAGGGCGAGGTCGCCGGCTCCATCATCCTGCTCGCGGGCCCGCCCGGAGTCGGCAAGACCTCCGTCGGCCGCTCCATCGCCAACGCCCTGGGCCGGCGCTTCTACCGCTTCTCGGTGGGCGGCATCCGCGACGAGGCCGAGATCAAAGGCCACCGCCGCACCTATATCGGGGCCATGCCCGGCAAGTTCCTCCAGGCCATGAAGGACGCAGGCACCGCCAACCCGGTCATCATGCTCGACGAGATCGACAAGATCGGTGCCTCCTTCCACGGCGACCCGGCCTCGGCCCTGCTCGAAGTGCTGGACCCGGAGCAGAACAGCGATTTTCTCGACCACTACCTGGATCTGCGCTTCGACCTGTCCAAGGTGCTGTTTGTCTGCACTGCTAACCAGACCGACAGCATCCCAGGCCCCTTGCTCGACCGCATGGAAGTCATCCAGCTCGCCGGCTATATTGCCTCGGAAAAGCTGCAGATCGCCAGGAAATACCTGCTGCCGCGGCAGATCAAGCGAGCGGGCCTGGATAAGGGCACGATCAAGCTCGATACCCGCACCCTGCGCGCCCTCATCGAAGGCTATGCCCGGGATGCGGGGGTGCGGCATCTGGAGAAGCAGCTCGGCAAGATCGTGCGCAAGGGCACCGTCAAGCTGCTCGAGGGCCTGGAGTCACCCATCACGGTGACCGGAAAGGACCTCAAGGACTACCTGGGCAGCCCCGTGTTCCGGGACGAACGGCGGCTGACCGGACCCGGCCTGGTCACCGGCCTGGCCTGGACCGCCATGGGGGGCGCCACCCTCAACGTCGAGGCCGTGCGCACCCACAGCTTCACCCGTGGCTTCAAGCTCACCGGCCAGCTCGGCGACGTGATGAAGGAATCGGCGGAGATCGCCTACGGCTATCTGGTCAGCCGGGCCGCGGAATTCGGCGCCGACCCCGCCTTCTTCGAGAAGGCCTACATCCACCTCCATGTGCCCGCCGGGGCTACCCCCAAGGACGGCCCCTCGGCCGGGATCACCATCGCCTCCGCCTTACTCTCACTGGCCCGCAGCCGGCCGGTGCGACACATCGCCATGACCGGCGAGATCACCCTCACCGGCGAGGTATTCCCCATCGGCGGCGTGCGCGAGAAACTCATCGCCGCCCGCCGCGCCGGCATCAAGGAAATCATCCTACCGGAAGACAACCGGGGTGACTTCGAGGAAGTACCCGAACATGTGCGTAAGGGCCTGACAGTCCATTTCGCGTCCCATTTCGGTACAGTGGTGCCGTTGCTGTTTCGGGAGTCGAAACAGGGGAAGCCGAAGGCTAGTGCGGGGGGTTGATTTGGGGGGGTTAGTTTCTGCTCGCGCCAGATCAAGTTGCATCGCGTCTACCACTTAGACTAGATTACCTATTCGTGAACTTTGCGTTGCTCGTTGCAATGAGTTTGCAACTTGATCGTCCGTTAGCTCCGCAAGTGATGCTGGAAGTAGCGTGACACTGGCAGGAAGTTGCGGTACCAAACTGCACGTATACTAATGCAATAATGTATGCATGCGATCTAAAAAACTGTTATGGCTAATCAAATGTCATTTATTAGGTCATCAGGTTTCTGGACTTCCGTTATTGCCTTCATTGCTTTAGTTCTTTCGCAATTTCCTCCCGTAACAAAATTGTTTCCAAGTTGGGGCGCCGAAATAGAAATAGCTGCAAGGATGGCATTAGATAACAAATTCGGCATAGTTAGTTACAGCGTTTATTTCAATATAAAAAATGTAGGGAATAGACCAATAAAGGTAGAAGAAGTTGTCTTGTCTGTCAAGAGACCAGACGGCTCACGCAAGGAGTACGAGGCTAAAGATTACAGAGAACGAGAAAGCAGTAGTGTAATTTACCCAATTGTATCGTTGAATATAGAAGAAGGTGATCAGTGGTCTGAAAATGTATTATTCGGCCCTGACACACCACCAGATACCCAAGAAAAATTTAATGACCTTAGAATGAAGATAGGTTTGGATATACTTGAAGAACGCCAACGAAATTCAGATATGGCATGTCAAAAGAGATGGTATGAGGCAAAGGAGGAGAATGTTGACAAAGCCGTAGAATTTTTCAAGGAGAACTTCGACCTTCCCAAAGGCGAATATATTGCTTCATTTAAAGTTTATGGAAGAGATAACGCTTTGATTGCCGAGAAAAGCTATCGTTTTACAATTTACGACTATCATATAAAGATGTTTAAATCGCAAGTTGATGATTATAAGTATGGAATAGGTGTACATAGTCCGGCTTCTACGGCAAGGAGCGTAGTCGTAGATTTAATCCCAAATGAATGAATCAGTGTATATTGAAACCTCTGTGATTGGGTATTGCACTATTCGTGCAAGCACTGACTTAATCGTAGCCGCTCGGCAAGCCATTTCTCAAGCATGGTGGCAGGATCATTTGCCTAAATTTACCGGATATGTTTCCACGATCGCACTTGAAGAGATTAGTTGTGGTGATTTGAAAGCAGCCGAGGAAAGATTGAAATTAGTTGCGGATACTCCCATCCTAAAAAAGGACACCCATCTTGTTTGCCTCGGGCAACGCCAAATAACTCAGGATTGCACCTGTTCGGCGTTATTTGGTGTTGCCCGCGAGGGCGTCGTGTTGCGTTACGCCGCGTTCGACGCCGTGCTCCCCCAGGTGTTTTCCCGCGCGGCTAACGCAACCTACACCCAAAGCGAGGTCCGTGTGGGCCGACAGCACGGGCGGTGATATGGGTGTAGGTTGCATTAAGACGCTGGCATGACCTAAGCAGACAATCAACGAGCCTTTGGACGTCGAACGCAACACGTCAAACCTTGTCCCGACGCAGGAGGGATCTTTTCCCTCCGGACAACGCCAAATCATTCAGGATTGCACTTTATTCGCCCCACCTTCCCACTGAGCTTTACCATGAACGCTCTTCACCTGGTTCTTGTTTCCCTTTTGATGTGAGGGCACCTTGAAAAAAACTATTATTCGAGGCACCCTTAAGACAAGGCCAAAACTTTTTTGCTATAGGTGTTGCTAAAGGGGTAGGTGCTATTTGCGAGAAACAGCGCACGAAATCATCACAAGCCCTGATACGGCATTGGGCTGAGATCAGGCGCATCATCGCAAGCCACCGCGCAGGGAATGCCAGGGTGTTTGGATCTGTGCTGCATGGCGAGGATAACGAAGACAGTGATCTTGATCTTCTGATCGATCCGAACGGACACATGACGCTCTTCGATATTGGAGCTGGGGGAATTGCTCGGTGTCGAGGTGGACGTACTCACCTCCAACGCCCTTCCCGACAGTTTCCGTGAGAAGGTACTGAATGAGGCAGTACCTGTATGACTAATACTGTCGACCTCCGTCTAGGTGACTATCTCGGGCACATCCTGGAAGCCATTGAGCGGATAAATCGTTACACTGCCGATCTGGATCGAGCGGGATTCGAGTCCACAGAGCGGATTCAGGATGCGGTGATCCGAAATTTCGAGATCATCGGCGAGGCTGCGCGCAATATCGAGCGGCGATATCCTGAATTCGCCCGTGAACACACGAATGTGCCTTGGAGATTTGCATACGAATGCGCAATGCCCTCGCACATGGCTATTTCAAAGTGGACCTGGGTATCGCCTGGGACACGATTGAAACCGACCTACCGGGGTTTGCAAAGCAGGTAAGGGAACTGCGAGACGGACTATCTTGAGCGCACGAGTAGTGATCGATTCCCTGGCTTCATTTCTTTTGCGCGAATTCTTACATGAAGTTGTAAGGGAAACGTGTAGGCCATGGAAAACCGAGACCGTAAGCCGGAAACCCTTGCATGGATTCCGTGAAAGCGTTAATCTCTGCGCATGATCGTGTCATTTGGAAATCAAGCAACATCGGATTTGTACCACAGCATATCAAGTGCTCGCGTCAGGCGACTACCTTCGCAGCTCATTGCATCCGCGCTTTACAAGCTGGACGTACTCAATGCAGTTCAGTCGTTGGATGATCTCAGATCACCGCCTGGAAACAGATTGGAAGCACTGAAAGGAGACTTCAAAGGTTTCCATAGCATTCGCGTTAATGCTCAATGGCGCATCGTATTCCGGTGGCAAGACTCGAACGCCCATGAAGTCCGAATCATCGACTATCATTAATGAATCATTGGAGACAGCGATATGATACCATCTCATAGACTAGCAACCCATCCGGGGATCATATTACTCAAGGAGTTTCTTGAACCAATGGGATTGTCACAAAAAGCGATTGCAGCACATATCGGTATTCCCGTGCAGCGGATTAATGAAATTATCAGGGGTAAGCGGGGAGTGTCCCCTGACACTGCTTGGCTACTTGCTCAGGCTTTTAATACATCACCGGAGTTTTGGCTCAACCTTCAGGCAACTCACGATTTATCAGTTCATAAACCAAAGAATCAAGTTGAGCCCGTAGGCTGGGTCGAGGGACGAGACTCGGCAAACCAAGCGCGCCCATAGAAGCTGGGTTTCGTTCCTCAACCCAGCCTACGGGTTGAATTTCAACCACCGCCGCGGCTGGATTGTCGAGCGCATTCGGCAGCTTGTCTCCTTATCCGCCATTGATGTGACCGCCTACGCGGTGATGAATCGAATGTTGGGGTTCGTTCCTCACCCCAACCTACATTACTTACGATTTGTCGGTCCATGAACCAAAGAATCAGGTTGGGCCGCTGGTGGCAATTAGTGCGTAACAAATCGGCATCAACGAAATCATCGCCTGATGGAGAGGCGGCGCTTCGAATTCTTAAAAGATAAAAGGTGCCCTTAAGACAAGGCCAAAACTTTTTTGCCATAGGTGTTGCTAAAGGGGTAGGTGCTATGGGATTAACCTATGCTACCGTTCATCTGACTAATCTCTTCAACTATCAGAGTATGGAAATCAATGCATTAGTGGATACTGGTGCAACCTTTCTTTGCGTCACGGAGGAGGTCGCTTTACAGCTGGGCTTCGAGCTTACCGAAGCGCGCCGGCAGGTAGTTACTTTGGCCGATGGTCATCAATACAAAGTACCGAAAATCGCACCAATCGAAGTTGCCTTTGGAAACCGTAGTTATGTCACGGAAGCGGTTGTGATTGGTGATGAATCCTTATTGGGCGCATTGCCTTTGGAAGCAATGGATTTGGTCGTCGATCCTCGGCGACGACAACTCATCGCCAATCCAAAGCATCCGAACTATCCAGTGGCGCTAGCCAAGTAAAGTCCGCGTAGGTTGAGGTGAGGAACGAACCCCAACTGAACTCGACATGCAGTCAGAAGTCTAATCTTAGAAACTCCCTGTTACAGGGTTTTTTGATACACCCTATAAACCAGAAAAAACGAAGTTAAAACACTACCGAATTTTTCAAGGTTCCTTCAGCTTAACCGGATCAACCTGAAACTTAAGAGAGATAGACATGCCGGAATTATGTAGGTTCTTTGGAATCATAATTTACATGTATAGGGAAATAGGTGGAAAGCATCACTATCCCCATATACACGCTGACTATGCCGGCCAAAAAGCGGTGTTCAATATAGAAACAGCAGAGTTGATAGAAGGCAGATTTCCAAACAAGGAAAGAAAGCTCGTAGAAGCATGGATTGAGCTTAGAAAGAATGAACTAAGGCGAAACTGGAGTATGCTTAACACATCAACAACGACTCCAAGCTTTTCAAAAATCGATCCTCTGAGTTAGGAGAAAATCATGGCAGATTTAGAAAAATGGGTAATAGTGAGCTTTAAAATCAAAGCAGACTATGTAATTGATATTACCTTTAAGGATGGAAAAACAGAGACTATCGATTTTGAGCCTGTAATAGGCGAAGGATGGATGAAGCAGCTTAAAGATCCAGCATATTTTCGTCGGGTGAAGCTAAATGATGGAGGGAACCTAGAGTGGCCTGATGGGCAAGATTTTAATCCAGAGGCACTATATGCTTGGCCACGGTTCCGGCAATTTTACATAGAAGATATGAAAGAGCATGAAATCATCACAAGCCCTGATACGGCATTGGGCTGAGATCAGGCGTATCATCGCAAGCCACCGCGCAGGGAATGCCAGGGTGTTTGGATCCGTGCTGTATGGCAAGGATGACGAGGGCAGTGATCTTGCTCTTCTGATCGATCCCAACGGACACATGACGCTCTTCGATATTGGGGCGATCCACTACGAGTTGGGGGAGTTGCTCGGCGTCGAGGTAGATGTGCTTACTCCGAACGCCCTTCCCGATAGTTTCCGTGAGAAGGTGCTGAGCGAGGCAGTACCCGTATGACTAATCATGCCGACCCCTGTCCAGGTGACTATCTTGGGCACATCTTGGAAGCCATTGAGCGGATAAATCGTTACACTGCCGATCTGGATCGAGCGGGATTCGAGTCCACGGAGCAGATCTAGGATGCGGTGATCCGAAACTTCGAAGTCAAATGAATCTAGTCATCTCGTTGCCCGACAACCTGCCTGATCTCCTGCAGGAGACGCCTGAGGAATTCGAGCGCGAGGCCCGGATGGCAATGGCAGCGAAGCTGTTCGAGTGCAAGCGGCTCTCCTCCGGCATAGCGGCTCAACTGGCCGGTATGGATCGGGCGGCGTTTCTGTTGGAGCTCCACCGCTACGGCGTGCCGATGATCGACATCAGCGATGAAGAGCTCGCACTCGATGCCGAAGATGCATAACGAGAAGGAGATCGTCATGAACACGGGGCCGATCATTGCATTGGCAGCCGCGCTGAATGATCTTCATCTGCTGGACAGTCTGTATGGAACTGTGCACGTTCCATATGAAGTTGCCGTGGAGATCCGCGCGAAGGGTGCCGCAACCTTTGCGGTCGAGCAGTTCGATGCCGCACATGGACTGATGATCGCAGAGGCTCCCGTTGCAACGATTCCACCGCTGTTGCGCAACAACCTGGATCTCGGCGAAGCGTCGGTTATCCAGTATGCGCTGGACCATGAAATCCCCACGGTTTGCATCGACGAGATAGCAGGAAGGCGGGTTGCGCGCCTGTGCGACCTGAAGCTGACTGGCTCGCTGGGAATCTTGCTTCGGGCGAAACGCGAGGGTTACCCGGTAGTGCTGAAAACGGCAATCGGGCGGATGACGCGGCATGGAATCTGGCTGTCCGAACGTCTGGTGGCTTCTGTTCTGAAACAGGCAGGGGAAGTATAGAGCAGATCCCGATCATGGACCTGTATCGGAATCGGGTAGTGGTAAATTTTCAAGTGGTAGCGTGGAGCGGTTCATCGACCACCTCCGGTTTCTTTGCCCCTCTCCCGGTGAGGGTGTCGCAAAAGGCATCGATCTTCGCCCTTTGACCCCCTCTCCCCAACTCCTCTCCCGCCGGAGGGGGATTGGGCGCGGCAAGCCTTCAGGCGCTCAGCAAGCCCGTAGGGCGGGTCAGGCGCGTGCGCCAAGCGCCGCGCTTGCCGCGGCGGTGGGCGCGCCGTCACCCGCCGGATGGTGGCCTGTAGGTCGGGTCAGACCAGGGATGGCCGCCACCCGACAGATGTGGCTGGCATACGGCGGATGGCGCAAGCTTATCCGCCCTACGCGGGCT
>NZ_FLUY01001579.1 GCF_900092655.1 Candidatus Thiosymbion oneisti | reverse complement strand
GTTGATTGTCTCCAAAAACTTCAGTCCGCCGTAGGCGGATCGAGGTACAAACCTCCATCTTCCAGATGGATTATCTTC
>NZ_FLUY01001578.1 GCF_900092655.1 Candidatus Thiosymbion oneisti | reverse complement strand
TGCAGATAACAACCGGAAACAGAACCACGGATGAACACGGATCGACACGGATGGAGACCAATCCGTGTTGATCCGTGGTTCGATATGTGGTGAAGTCTGCTTGGTTCTGTTTCTTCACCGTTACAATCCGCAAGTAAAAAAGGTCAGGCCTCGGGTGGCGGCGGGACCAAGACCTCCCGGTTGCCGTTGGTCTCGGCGGGGCCGACCAGGCCGATGCGCTCCATCTCCTCGACCATCCGGGCGGCCCGGTTGTAGCCGATCTTGAGCCTGCGCTGCACGCCCGAAATGGAGGCGCGGCGGGTCTCGGTGACGAACTGGACCGCTTCGTCGAACAAGGGATCCTGGTCCTCGGTGTCACCACCGGAGGAGTCCGGATCGATGCCGGGAATGGCCTCTCCCGTATCCTGCAGAACGGTGTTGATATAGTCCGGCGCCCCCGTTCGCTTGAGGTGTTCCGCAACCCGGTGCACCTCCTGGTCGTCTACGAAGGCGCCGTGTACCCGTTGGGGAATGCTGGTGCCGGGGGGAAGGTAAAGCATATCGCCCCACCCAAGGAGGTGCTCGGCCCCCATCTGGTCGAGGACGGTCCGCGAATCGATCCGCGAGGACACCTGGAAGGCCATGCGCGTCGGGATATTGGCCTTGATCAGGCCCGTAAGCACGTCCACCGACGGGCGCTGGGTCGCGAGCAGCAGGTGAATTCCCGAGGCCCGCGCCTTCTGCGCCAGGCGTGCGATGAGCTCCTCTACCTTCTTGCCCACCACCATCATCATGTCCGCCAACTCGTCGATGATGACTACGATGTAGGGGAGGTGGGCGAGGTGAGGCACCGCCTCGGTCTCATTTACCCCCAATCCGCCCGGCTCGGTCACGAACAGGGGATCGGGGATGGGCTCCCCGGCCGCCTCCGCGTCCGCGACCTTGCGGTTGTAGCCGGCGATGTTGCGCACGCCGAGCTGGGCCATCAGGCGATACCGGCGTTCCATCTCTGCGACGCACCAGCGCAGGGCACTCGCCGCTTCCTTCATGTCCGTGACCACGGGGGTGAGCAAGTGGGGAATGCCCTCGTAGACCGAGAGCTCCAGCATCTTGGGGTCCACCATGATCAGGCGCACATCCTTCGGTGTGGATTTATAGACCAGACTCAGGATCATCACATTGATGGCCACGGATTTTCCCGAGCCCGTCGTGCCGGCGATCAGGGCATGGGGCATGCGGGCCAGGTCCGCACACACCGGCTGTCCGGCGATATCGGTACCCATGGCCAAGGTCAGAGGCGCCTTGGCGTCCTGATAGGTCGGGGAGGTCAAGACCTCGCTCAGGAAGACGGTCTCGCGGTGCTCGTTGGGGATCTCGAGGCCGATGACGGATTTGCCCGGTATGACCTCCACCACCCGCACGCTCACGGTGGACAGCGCCCGCGCGATGTCCTTGGCGAGACCCGTGATCTTGCTCACCTTGGTGCCGGGCGCAAGCTGAAGCTCCAGCAGAGCAACCACCGGCCCCGTATGCACCGCGACCACTTCCGCGACGACACCGAAGTCCGCAAGCTTGGCCTCCACTTGGCGCGAGAGATCTTCCAGCATCTCCTCCGTGTAACCCTTACCGCTCTTGCGGGGCGGGTCCAGGAGCTCCAGGGACGGGGGCCTCCCCTCGCCGAGAAACTGGGAGCCCTCGAGCTGGGGCCCGTCCTGCGCTGCCGCGGGTGCAGCTGCCGTGACGGGTTTCGACCGCTCTGGTTTCGACTGTTCTGGAGGGGGACCGGGCTCGGCGACCGGCGGCATCTCCGGTTGATAAGACTCAGATAGCTCCGGGGCCTCCGGCAAGACAGGTTCGTCCCTTTCCTCGCCATCCGCCGGGGACCGACGGCGCCATAACGGAAACCAGGTCCCGTCCTTTACCCACCGCATAAGAGCCAGGACGGAGCCCCCCAAGGTATCCAGCACCGCCAGCCAAGAGATCCCCGTGAGGAGCCTGAAACCGGCGAGAAACAACCCTAATAGGAACACAGTTGTTCCCTTGGGGCCAAAGGCCAAAATCATACTGTCCCCGAGGAGCAACCCCAGCCCTCCCCCAGTCCCGTTCGGTAATTCGGCCCCGAGCGCCGGCAGGTAGATACTTGCGAAGGCACAGCCCGCGACCAGGGCGAACAAGAAGCCGAACCAGCCGAGCGCCAACTTGTGGAGTCGGATCTCGGGCTCCGGTTCCGGCTTGCGAAAGATCAGATAGCCGCTCCAGGCGACCATAACCGGGATAGAAAAGGACAAAATACCGAACAGATAAAACGCGATATCGGAGAACCAAGCGCCGACCCTGCCGCCCGCATTGGTCACGATGCCACCGTAACCGATGTGGGACCAGGCCGGATCTTGGGGGGAGTAGGTCACCAGGGTCAGCAGTAGATAAAGCGCCACACACAGCAGGGCCCACAGCGCCCCTTCACGGATGCCGCGTTGCAGATAGTCGCTGAAGGTCAGCGTCCCGACCCGAGTTGCCTGAGCCACAGGTTAGTCCCCTGGTATCCCTTTGGATATTACAACCTTACAGAGGCTTTTTCCTGTAATCAAGGAAAGATAAGCCAGGGCGAGCGGGATAAATCTCCGTCGGTTAAGCAAACTGATTTCAGCTGCCAGCGATCTGAGAAGCTGTCTGGTTAAAATGGATCCGAGCGTCGGGTTGCGTTACGCCGCGTTCGGCGCCGTGCCGGTCCGGGCGCG
>NZ_FLUY01001684.1 GCF_900092655.1 Candidatus Thiosymbion oneisti | reverse complement strand
TAGTACCTAGTTTCGACCGATGTTGCAAGTTCATAGTACCTGCTGGCTCACACGCTTGGTTCACACGCTCCAGTACGTGGACTAGCAATATCGAGCGAAACTACGTACTAGGGTCCGTTTTAACCAAACAGCTTCTTACTCTTCTCCCAATCCAAGCTTATCGAGACCTTAATCGAGGGAAGATGACCATGTCTGAGAAAGATGCAACCCAACCGACGGTGTCCAAAGCGATCGATGCTACAAGTAAACGTCCGTATTGTCCGCCTCGACTACGGAAACTTGGTCAGGTCAGCGAATTGACGGAGACCCTGTTTAGGGAGGCTGCCCACGATGGCGCTCCTGCCCCCGCTGCCTATGTGTCGTGATTAAAAACGTGGGCCTTTATGGAGGAAGGAAGCGGGGGAGTGCTTGATATATGGGAGTGAAGCTTTTTCTTCCTGGCCCTTTTCTTCCTGGGAGGAAGGACCGATGTACCTTTCGTTCCAGGCAAGTTAGAGGGGTCGATCGCAATGCTTGAGAACCGCTCACCCCTGGAGCCTGATCTCGAAAACGAAAACCGCAGGGTTTGTCCGTAGGGGGCTGAAGCTCGCTAATGAATGGATAGCGGATACTATTATACTGTTTACGGGTTAACACTGCGGTCAAATTGGCCGTTACCCGGCCTGCCCCCTACCGGTGCCGATGTATCCCCTGATACTCAGGTGGAGTTAATGCTGGAGGGGGAAATCCAACCACCATCGGCGGACGTTAGGCAACTTTCGTCTGGTATGAGGGTGTTATCCAAAGCAGATGGCACCTATTTTCACATGTGGTTTTGCGGTGACGGGCGACTTGATTTTACAATCGATTCCGAGGGCACTCAAGTATCGGCCACTTGGACGCTTTCGGTTATCGAAGAAGTAATGGCCCTCTTGTTAGGGCCGGTTTTGGGCTTTGTTCTTCGATTACGGGGCGTTCTTTGCCTCCATGCCTGTGCGGTAGCGATCGGTGGATTCGCCATTGCGGTTTTAGGTAGTTCGGGCGCGGGTAAATCAACACTGGCGGCGGCTCTCGCGAGGCGGGGGTACGCCGTTCTCTCTGACGACCGGGTCGCGCTTAACCATTGCGATCGAGAATGGCAGGTATTACCCGGTTATCCGCGACTGCGGTTGTGGCCGGAGGCCATTCAGGCCCTGTATGGTTCGGAGAAGGGTTTGGCACAGGTTTTCAGTTTCTCGAAGAAGCGTTTTGTGGATTTGACCGATAGCAGCGATGGAACCGCGTGGCGGTTTCACCGCCAACCCTTGGCGTTGGGGGCGCTATACGTCTTGGGAGAACGGAAAATCGGATTGTCGGCACCAGCAATCGAACACATGCGCCCGGCCATGGCCACCGTGGCATTGATGACGCATCGAACAATCGCAACCGACCATCTACAGTTAGCTTCCGACAAACAAGCGCGGGAGTTTGCCGGCTTAAGTCGGGTAGCAATGGAGGTACCGACGCGACGTGTGATTTGCAGCGATAGGTTGGATGCGCTCCCTCAATTGTGTGATGCAATTATAGAAGATTTATCGGTACTTACCGACTGATATACCCTTCTAGTGTCATTATTTGGTTCTTATGCGGAATGCATTCGGAATAAAGTAATCAGGAAACAATGCAATTCAATCCCAGGAACTCGGCCTTCCGCGCCAATCCCTACCCGGTCTATCATCGGCTCCGTATCCAGGATCCCATCCACTATCGGCAAGCGAAGCAGGATTGGCTTTTAACGCGCTATGCCGACATGATCGCGCTTCTCAACGATGACCGTATTGATCCTCGGAATGACACAGACACAGCGCGGGAGATAGTTGAAAATCGACCTCGAGTGCAAGTCCAGGCGGGTATGCTCCCGGAAGCCTTTCTGCGGCTTCGGCAAGAAAGCGAGCACTTAAGGCGTCATTGGATCATTGTCACCCACCCGCCTGTCCACACGCGGCTGCGCGAGGTATTACGGCCGTTCTTTTCTCGTAATAAGATCGCCGTGCTTCAGTCCTGGATTCAACAACAAGCCGAGCGTCTGCTTGATCGTGCGTTGGCATCCGGCGAATTGGATATTATCCATGATTTTTCTTCCCCTTTGATGTCAGAAGCGATTTGCGAGCTATTAGGGATCCCTGTAGAAGATCGTAAACAGCTCAGGCCCCTGGCCTATGAGCTTTCAACCTCAATCGATCTGGATAGCCCGCCAACGACTGATGAACGTGGTCTCTTTGCGTTTTTGAAGCTCGCCCGCTACTTCCGTAGCCTGATTGCTCGGCTGCAAAGCCGGATTGAACCAGAGGATAACTTGCTCAAGGGTATGATCCGGGCGCACGCTCAGGGGCATCTGAGTGAAGACGAGTTGTTGGCCAATAGCATATTTTTGTTCTTCACCGGCCATGGGGCCCCGCAACACGTCATCGGTAACGGGATGTTTGCGCTACTCCGTCATCCTGATCAATTACAGCTGTTGCAGGCGGAGCCAGCTTTGATTGGCGCGGCGACGGACGAGTGTTTGCGCTACGATTGTCCAGGACAATATATGATAAGAAGGGCCCTCGATGACATTGAATTTCGTGGCAAGACGTTTAAAAAAGGGCAGAAAATCGTCTTTCTGATCGGCGCCGCGAACCGTGACCCCGACCAATTTCCTGAGCCGGACAGGTTCGATATCTATCGGAAGCCCAATAAGTACCTTACCTTTGGTTATGGGATGCGTTATTGCATGGGGGCACAACTCACGCGTTCCGCCGCACAGATCGGGCTTGAGACATTGATTCGTCGCCTGCCACGAATTGCACTGAAAACAGAGACTCTGGAATGGGAAGAATCCTATCGGACTCACGGATTGAAATCTCTACCGGTTACTTTCTGATTCTACTTTGTCACATTTTCCGGATTTCGTTATCTCCACAGATTCCTCTACAAATCGACGGATTACTCTTACGGAACCTTGTGCTGCGATCTATCGGTGGCAATGCCATTAAGTTAAGCCCCAAAGCCTCTCTCCCGGCGGGAGAGGGGTTGGGGAGAGGGCGAACGAAAACAGGGATCAACCAATCACAAACGGCGCTGGTGACGCTTAACTTATATAGCATTGCTATCGGTGGGGCGTGTTCAGCACGGCAGAAAATCCGTGTGTACCGAGTATACATATCCAAACCTGAAAGAACAGCTTGACCTCCTATTACCCTGTCTTGGTCAAGCGCTCATTAACAAGGATCAAATCTCAGGTCTAAGGGCCTTGGCGACTCGGCTAACGCCCGTCCTCCAGGGTGGTTTTGAATGTCGGCTTGGTTCCGACAAACCGCAAGTAGACCTTCATCAATGCCTACATCCGACCGACAGCGAGTTGGCTCTGTTGCGAAATAGAATCTTGACAATCGCTTCCACCGACAACAGGGACGCCCGATCGGAAGGGATGCATTGGCACGATTTTCTCACTGAATGGTCCGAGCCTTCATCCCCGCTGCATGGCGGTATACCGGAAATCTGGATGGAGTATGATAATAAGGATTCGCGCCCCCACCCTATACCCTCCGTTTTCATTGGTTTACCGCAGAAAGTCTCTCCATCCGCCGAGACCTACGGTAAGATTACGGAGCCGTCTCTGGATCGCTTGCTTGGTTCAGATTGGCAGGTGTGCAAAGGCAACCTGTATCCTTGTTTTGTGCATTGTCCCGATGATGCCTTTATCGGCAACATCGGCGTTATGTTATCCAGGAACTCGCGGAGTTTGCGAGTCAACGTCAAACGTTTACAACCCGACTCGCTGATTTCCTACCTTCAGCGGCTTGGTTGGCGGGGGGAGACCAACGAATTAAAGGCATTGATGGCGCAACTGTTTGCCTTCTCCGATCTGATTACGGTTTGTCTGGATATAGGCCGAGAAATCCATTCAAAAATCGGGTTCGAATGTATTGTCCGGGGACAACACCCACCTGGATATCACTGGGGTGCTTTCCTGGATTATTTAGTCGCGAAAGGTCTCTGCGAACCCCGAAAACGAGCGGCACTATTGGACTGGCCCGGCCATACCAGCCCTGTGAATGCCGAGGCGCCTTGGCCCGGTCACCTGATTGCAGATTCTCTCTTGAAGCCGAAGGACCACTTTACCATTTTTAATCGTGAGTTGAGTCATATTAAAGTTGTGTGGCAACCGCAACAGGCGCTTGAAGCCAAAGCCTATCTTTGGTACCAACATCGGTGGTTGACGGTAAAAAGTGAACAATGACCGTCGGCCCCGAGGAACCGTTCGATTTGGATGGATTTTATTCCCTGGTATCGATCGATGAATGGAAACGGATTATTGGCGACGCATTACATTACCATTTCGGCTATTTCCGCGGTTCCGAGGATTTGGAAACCGGCCTAAGACAAACGGTTAAGAATTTTTATCCTTATATTGTTCCGGGCTCGCGCATTTTAGATGTGGGTTGTGGCTGGGGAGGTCCCGGTAAGATGTTGATCGCAGAGCGCGATTGCAGGGTAACCGGGGTCACATGCAGCACGGCACAAGCGGATTATTGCCGGGGTCTGGGCTTGAAAGTGCTCCGGCATGACCTGGATCGAGATACGGAGGCAATTCCCGGCGAATATGATCTGATCTTCAGTCTCGAAATGATTTCCCATGTCCGTAACAAATTCGAACATCTGCGCCGACTGCGTGCCAATGCGCCTCGTTTGATCTTATCGGAGAGCTGCGCGGCTGACGGGTATAGGGGAGAACGAGCGACCTATGGCGGTTCCATCATGCTGTGCACGGTGTCCGAGCTGATTTGCGATATGGAGAAAGCGGGCTGGCAAATAAAAGTTATGCGCAACCGGCGCTTCGAATCACTGCGGACGATTGCCTTGTGGAAACGGAATCTGGATCGTGTCTACGGGGACCGCGAGCCTCCGGGTCAGCTGAGTTATCTGCGCGGTCTGGTCAATGAGGCGCTGAAATCACCAGTCGCCTGGTGTCATTCGTTCCCTCTCATCGATATCGTCGCCGAGAAAAAATGAATGATACATTAGCGGCGCGATTTAATCCGCGCTCACCGGAATTTCGCGCCGACCCTTATCCCATCTATCGGTATCTTCGGACTCACCGGCCGATATACTATCGGGCCGAACAAGAGGATTGGATACTGACGCGCTACGCGGATGTTGTAGAAGTTCTGAAAAGCCCCGATTTCGGTCGCTCGGAGTCGAGACGGACACCCTCGGTAACCGGCACAAACGATAGACCAGTCAACCGTCTCTTATCGATACGGCGTGAAAGCAATAACCTGATGGGGTTATGGTTGGTGCTGACAAACCCACCCGATCACACCAGGATCCGCCGCCTGTTACTTAGGGCCTTCACCCAATCCCGAATTAATGCATTGCAGGCGTCTATTCAAGCGCAGGTTGACAGCTATATCGATCAAGCCGTGGAGCGGGGAAAGCTGGATGTCATAGGCGATCTCGCTTACCCGCTCATGCTCGATTTGAACTGTCGTGAAATTCTGGGAATTCCACAACAGAATTGGCATCGCAATTTCAAACAGTGGACGGAAAACATGTCCCTGGTGGCGGATCTGGACATCACACCGATCACGCATGAGCGAGGTATGCTGGTGATTGCGGGCCTGGCCGAATTCTTCCGCAACCGGATCGCCGAATGCCGCGCCGGTTCCGAGCCGGCGGACAACCTGATCGGCATGTTGATTGAGGAAGCGGGGCAGTTGAGCGAGGAAGAACTGTTGGCAAATTGCATCATGATGTTTACCGTCGGGCATTCCTCGACCGTAAATCTGATCGGCATCGGTGTGCTGACCCTGCTCAGACATCCGGCGCAGCTGCGGCTCCTCGTGGCAGACCCCTCGTTAATCGAAACGGCTATTTCCGAGGTTCTGCGCTATGACAGCCCTGTCCAAGGGGTCTCGCGCACGGCACTTTGCGATGTCGAGTTGGCAGATACAAAAATTCGTCGAGACGAAAGAGTGGTTTGCCTCATCGGGGCGGCGAATAGAGATCCGGCCCGATTTCCTGAGCCCGACAAATTCGATATCAGACGCCGGCCCAATCCCCACCTTTCCTTCGGTTACGGCATCCATACCTGTATCGGCAAGAACTTGTCCCAACTGGTGGCTAAGCTTGTGGTGGGCACACTGGTACGCCGCCTACCTGGATTATCCCTGGCGACGGATGCCGTGGAATGGGAGGACAGTTTTCTCGGGCACGGGCTGAAGGCTTTACCAGTCGTTTTCTAGGGCGTGTTGACATTTAGAAGGTCCGCACAGCGGACCCTACAGTCAGTCAAGCGGTTAGGGTAGGGTCCGCTGTGCGGACCGCTTGAGCTGAATATTTTGCATATAGCTCGTAGGGCGGGTAAGACCAGGGACGGTCGCAACCCGCCGGAAGGCTTTTAGCGGGATGCGCTGTGCTTTCCCGCCCTACGCGGGCTTGCGGTTCGACAATAGGGTAGCGTCTCCGAGACACTCCGCGGCGCGGAGCTTCCCGTTCCCACGCGGCGCGTGGGAACGAGAGAAAACCACGGATGAACACGGATCGACACGGATGGAGACCAATCCGTGTTAATCCGTGTCGATCCGTGGTTCGAGATATCCAGGATCAGATAGTTAATCGAGAACACCCTCTAGCTTTCAAATCTCCCGATAGATCTCTCCACCCGCTTCCAGGAACTCGGCGGATTTCGCTTTCATTCCCTCCTCTACGGCGGTCTTTACGTCCTCGATCCGGTGGGACGCGGCAAAGTCGCGCACCTCTTGGGTGATCTTCATGGAGCAGAAGTGAGGGCCGCACATGGAGCAAAAGTGGGCGACCTTGTGCGCCTGGTGGGGCATGGTCCGGTCGTGGTACTCGCGGGCACGTTCCGGGTCGAGGGACAGGTTGAACTGGTCCTCCCAACGGAACTCGAAACGTGCCTTCGAAAGGGCGTTGTCTCGTATCTGGGCACCGGGGAGGCCCTTGGCCAGGTCGGCGCTGTGGGCGGCGATCTTATAGGTGATGATGCCGTCACGCACATCCTCCCGGTCGGGTAGGCCCAGGTGTTCTTTAGGGGTGACGTAGCAGAGCATAGCGGTGCCGTACCAGCCGATGTTGGCCGCCCCGATGCCGGAGGTGATGTGGTCGTAGGCGGGGGCGATATCGGTAACGAGGGGGCCGAGAGTATAGAAGGGGGCCTCGAAGCAATCCTCGAGCTCCTTGTCTATGTTCTCTTTGATCATGTGCAGGGGGATGTGACCTGGACCCTCGATCATGACCTGTACCTCATGCCCCCAGGCAATCTTGGTCAGCTCGCCGAGGGTCTCCAACTCTGCGAACTGGGCCCGGTCGTTGGCGTCCGCGATGGAGCCGGGGCGTAGGCCGTCGCCGAGACTGAAGGCGACGTCGTAGGTTTGCATGATCTCGCAGATGTCTTCGAAATGGGTATAGAGAAAGCTCTCCTGGTGGTGGGCGAGGCACCACTTGGCCATGATGGAGCCGCCGCGGGAGACGATGCCGGTGATCCGCTCCGCGGTCAGGGGCACGTGGCGCAGCCGCACGCCGGCGTGGATGGTGAAGTAATCCACGCCCTGCTCCGCCTGCTCGATGAGGGTGTCGCGAAACAGTTCCCAGGTCAGCTCCTCGGGTCTGCCGTCGACCTTCTCCAGGGCCTGATAGAGGGGCACGGTGCCGATGGGTACCGGGGCGTTGCGCAGGATCCACTCCCGGGTCTCGTGGATGTTCCGGCCGGTGGACAGGTCCATGAGGGTGTCACCGCCCCAACGGGCGGACCAGACCATCTTTTCCACCTCTTCAGCGATGGACGAGGTTATGGCCGAGTTGCCGATGTTGGTGTTGATCTTCACCCGGAAGTTGCACCCGATGATCATGGGCTCCAGCTCCGGGTGGTTGATGTTTGCGGGGATGATGGCGCGGCCGGCGGCCACTTCCGAACGGACGAATTCGGGGGTGATCCGCTGGGGCAGGTCGGCACCCCAGGGTTGACCGCGGTGTTGGCGCAGGAGCTTCGCGTAGCGCGGATCGGACCGCAACCGGTCGAGCTGCATATTTTCGCGGATGGCGACGTACTCCATCTCCGGGGTAATCACGCCCCGTCGCGCATAGTGCAGCTGGGAGACGTTGGCGCCCGCCTTGGCCCGGCGCGGGGCGCGGATGGGCTCGAAGCCCAAGTGAGCGAAGCTGGGATCTTCCCGGCGCCGGCGGCCGAACTCGGAGCCGGGACCTGCCAGGGGTTCGGTATCTCCCCGTTCCTCGATCCAGGCGGTGCGTACCTCGGGCAGGCCGACAGACAGGTCGATGCGGACGTCGGGGTCCGTGTAGGGGCCGGAGGTATCATAGATGTAAATCGGCGGGTTGTCTTCGATCCCCTGATTGGTGCGGGTAGGGCCCAGGGTCACCTCGCGCATGGGCACGCGGATGTCGGGGCGCGAGCCCTCCCCGTAGATCTTGCGCGAGGCGGGAAGGGGCTTGGCAACCTGGTCCGAGAGCTGGGCGGTCTTAGTAATGAATTCTTCGGGGATGGCATTCATAGCGTTGGCTTCTCCGGGACCGGAGAAGGATGTTATGACAGAGTGAAACGAACCGCATCGCCGGGGCCGGCCGCCGGCTGCGGGACAGCCCAGGTCCGATTGAGTATGGGAAAAAGGATCCGGTCGCTTCCAGGCAGCCGCGGACTCGCTCGCGTCGGCAGACAAATGGGCGTCGTCTGCTGCCGCTCATCTTCCTCCCCGTGGACATCGGGAACGCTTGATAACCGCGTCCTTTCTATCCGCAGGTTACGCAGATTTTCACAGATTGCGACAGGCAGACAGATCCCGCTAAGACTATGGTTTCCGTAAGATTTATCTGGGTTGCTCGCCCCGCATGATTGTTATCGGAAGGGATATGGGGAACGCGGTTACCGACCCCGGGAGAGCGTTCTCGCCTGACCCACCCAGTCGTCGCGCTTAATGCGTCCCGAAAAGCGGATGATGTCCTTTTCCAGGCGTTCGATGTCGTCATCCGAAAGGACCGCGAGCTGCGCATAGCTGGAGATACCCGCTGCGTTCAGCTTCTTTGCCAAGGTCGGTCCGATACCATCGATTGCCGTCAGATCGTCTCGCTTGGGCGGCGCCTTTGATGTTACCTTTGCCCCCTCCGGCGGTTTGGCGGCGGCGGGTTTCGTTTCCGTTTTTTCTGCGGCGGCCGATGTGGGTGCGGGGGCGGGTGGCGTCTCAGCAGGGGCGGCCGACAGGCGTTTTTGAACCCTGCCTACCGGGGATAATGCGTAGAAGACCTTGATCGATTCCAGGATTCCACCCAGATAGGCCATTGTCCCCTCGGACAGGCTGAGCGTGTTGCGTTCCACCGTCTTCACGAAATCTTCCCATTCGGCATGGCCCCATACTCCCTGATGTCGTTTCACGAAGGTTACACTGTCGCTGACGACGGTCTTCACGGCCTTCTCCACGCGCTCGGTTGCCGCTGCCGCTGTGTAAAACTGCCTCATCGCTTCCAGCAGGTTGCCCAGATTCGTCTGCATCTCTCCGGACAGATCGAACCCCTTCGCTTGCAGGCTGGACATGAAATCCGTCCAGGCCGCATGGTCCCACAGGCCCTTTTTCGTCGTCACAAAATCAATTGCCAGTTTTGTCAGCTCTTCGATGTTGGTGGTTTTCCCGGTGGTCATTGAACCCTCCTCAAGGTGGTGGCCAGGATTTAAGGGCCTGTCCGGCTTGCGTTCGTAGCGAAAGATCAAGGAGTAAAGGGTAAGATTTCCCGCTCGATGAGGCGCGCAGTGGATCGATTTGACGAGATCGAGCGGGAAATCCGACGGCCTCCTCGGTTCCGCAGTAGAACAGTCGTAAATCAGACCGGCGCTTCTAGACTATGATGGTCGATAGCTGCATCGGAGTACGTTTGCCGTCGACGACGACGATGCCGCTTTCGGTCACATGGTAGCGTTTTTTGTCTTCCTCGAGATCGAAGCCGATCATCGAGCCCTCGGGAATGCGCACGTTTTTTTGCAGAATACAGTGGCGCAGCTTGGCATTGCGGCCGATGTCGCAATTATCGAATATGACACAGGCGTCGATCTCGGCTCTGGCATGCACATAGACGTTTCGACCCAGCACGGAATCTCTTATCTGCCCCCCCGAGATGATACAGCCGCCGGAAATGACCGAATCGATGGCCTGTCCCCGGCGATCTTCCTCGTCGAATGCGAACTTGGCTGGCGGATCGGGATAGCTGGCGGTGCGCAGCGGCCACTGCCGATTGAATAGGTTGAGCTCCGGGGAGATGGCGCGGATATCCATGTTGGCCTCATAAAAGGCGTCGAGGGTACCCACGTCCCGCCAGTAGGGGGCCTTGTCGGGGTCCTCTCCGGGTATCGGGTTGGTGTTGAAGTTATAGGCAAAGAGCTCGGCCCGATCGACGGCCTTGGGCAGGATATCCTTGCCGAAGTCGTGTGAGCTGTCGGGATCGTGCTGGTCCTCCTCGATCATCTTTAGCAGCATCTCGGTGCTGAAGACGTAGTTTCCCATGGAGGCGTAGACTCGATCCGGATCCCCGGGCATGGTCGGGGCATCGGCCTGCTTCTCATGAAAACCGATGATACGCCCGCTGCTGGTCGCCTCGATCACGCCGAAGTCTTTGGCGAACTTTTTATCCGTAGGCAACGCCGCAACCGTAACATGGGCGCGTTTCTGCTCGTGATACTCGATCATCGCGCGGATGTTCATGCGATAGATGTGATCCGCGCCGAATACGACGACGATATCGGGTCTCGATTGCTCGATAAGGTTGAGGTTCTGATGAATGGCATCGGCGGTCCCTCGATACCACTCCTTGCCCTCAGTGCGCATCTGGGCCGGCACCGGAACCAGGAACTCGCTCTTCAGGATGCCTCCAAACTGCCAGCCGTCGCTCAGGTGCTGCAGCAGGGACTGACTACGGAACTGGATCAGCACATAGATGGAAAGGATCCCGGAATTGACCAGGTTACTGAGCACGAAATCGACGATGCGGTACTTGCCGCCGAACGGGACCGCCGGTTTGGCGCGTTCCCGGGTCAATGGGTAAAGTCGCGTACCCTCGCCCCCGGCGAGAACGAAGGCTAGAACCTTGAGCTGCATAGCGGTCCCCTGTGCTGGAATGTTGTTTGGAGCTTCAAGCGAAAAAACCATGCGGATGGTTGTATTTCTCGGCAAGGTTAGCCCTGTTGCAGATGATGGGCAAGATCAGAACCTCGGTCCACTGCGGCTACTCGCGGTAGGCCAGGATAGGGAACGCAGGGCCGGGAAGCTATTTTTCAGCGGTCTTACAGTATCTTATCCATGGCGACCCGTACCCGGTTGGCTGGAGTTGCGAAGCCGATGCCCACATTGCCTCCGCCGGGACCGAGCAGGGACGTGCTGATGCCCACGACTTGCCCCCCCAAATCCACCAGCGGTCCGCCCGAGTTGCCAGGGTTGATGGAGGCATCGGTCTGGATGAGACCGCTGCTGTCGTTGCCGCCGACCCCATGGCGCCCCATGGCGCTCACGATTCCGGATGTAACCGTCTGACCGATGCCGAAGGGATTGCCGACGGCGAGCACGAAATCTCCCACCTCCAGATCGTTCGAGTCGCCAAATCGGAGGGCCTCGAGCCCGGAGGGTACCTGCGAGATGCGCAATACCGCGATGTCCGCCTGGATGTCGCTGCCCACCAGCCGTGCGCGGTAGTTACGCCCATCCTTGAAGGTAACCGTGATGGCACGCGCGTTTTCGATGACATGGCGGTTGGTGAGCACATAACCACGACCCGCATCGATGACAAACCCGGAACCCACGCTCCGATGGTGACGGCCAGTGCTCACGTGCTTGGGGAGCGGCAGGCCGAACGCCTTCAAAAAACGGTAGAATCTCGGATTGCGGAGGAAGGGGTGTTCCTCACGGGGAACCCGGGACTCCACCGAGATGCTGACCACTGCCGGTATGACCTGGCGCGCCAGGGGGGCAAGGGTAGGATAGTGACTGCTGGCCGAAGTATCCTCCATGCCCGGCGCTTCGTGAAGTCGGGAAACCGAAGTGCAGGCACCGAGGAGCAGGGCTGGAAGTACGAACAGGCAGGCGGTAAGACGCAAATGGCACATCACAGCAGGACCGATAGTCAAGAATATCAAGCTCTCATTATGAGCTAAACGAGCGGTGTAAGCCACCGAGAGGTGTAAGCCACCGCGGGGAGCTGTCTCCTACGGTTCCGTCAGAGTCCCCACCAGGCCCGGATGCCCAGAACAACGCTAACATGTAAGTCCTTTGCGGTCTGTCTCCGTGTGACTTAAATTGCAGCGCGTCAAGATCGGCTCACGCCTCTTCCTCCTCGTCGCACCTGGTTTCAGCACGGAAAATGCCTCCCGATCGCCCGCGCTCGGATCAATGTCCGCAGCCCCTGGATTTCGCCATGCGTCCCATGCGCGGCGAGGACATCCCGGCGGTCATGGGCGTGGAGACCGCGGCCTATCCCCATCCTTGGACCGAGGGTATCTTCCGCGATTGCCTGCGGGTCGGCTATTGTTGTTGGGTGTTGATGGCGTCCGGAGAGATCGTCGGCTACGGGGTCATGTCGGTGGCTGCCGGTGAGTGCCACATCCTGAATATGTGCGTTCATCCCCAGGCGCGGCGGCAAGGGCTTGGGCGCAGGATTCTGCGGCGTTTGCTCGCCAGCGGCCGTTCCCGCAACGCCGATACCGCCTTCCTGGAGGTGCGTGCCTCCAATCGTGCGGCCCTTGGCCTTTACTCCCAAGAGGGTTTTTGCAAGGTGGGAGGACGCCGCGGATACTATCCGCTGGCGGCAGATCGTGAAGATGCCGTCATCATGGCGCGGCCGCTTATTGCAGCCGCGGAATCGCCCAGGTCGGATTGAGTATGAGAAAAGCGAGCCGGTCTCTCGATAAGGCCCTTGCAACAACATCTTTATTTATCCGCAGATTGCGCAGATTTCCACAGATGAAATAATTTGTGGAAATCGGCGGATCAAGTTGGGTAGGTTGGGTAAAGGCGCGTACTGCCGAGCCGGCGATCAAGCCGACGGCCCCGGTCGCGCCGTGCCCAACAGATGGACCGATGGGCACGCTTCGCTTGGTGCAGCCCGACGAACAGCTGCGGTGCGGATACCGCCGCAGAATGACCGAAACCTTGAGCTCAGGTGCTAGTACCTAGTTTCGACCGCTGTTGCAAGTTCATAGTATCTGCATGCTCACACGCTTGGCTCACATGCTCCAGTGTG
>NZ_FLUY01000665.1 GCF_900092655.1 Candidatus Thiosymbion oneisti | reverse complement strand
AACTCGCTGAGCTGCGCCCGTTCTTCTTCCGTCAGACGCACAATATATTTTTTGTTCATCGGGTACCTCCTAAGCGACGCTACCAGGGTCTACCAGCACGCTTATATCACGGCTATGAACTTGCAATCTATGTCGAAAACAGGGGATCGGGTGGCAACCAGCAACATCGGTCGAAACTAGGTACTAGTAGGTCGGTGACTACTAGCAGGTCATCGAGGGCAGCAGCAACGCTGGTGCAGCTCCGCGACCACCACTTCCTGAGCCGGGGTGAGGGTGGTCTGCAAGCAGTGCGGCGTGTGGGAGCCATCGGCAACGCCGTCACGGCCCTGCCAGCAGCGGATGGTGTCCTCGCTGACGCCTAGCTCATTGGCGAGCTGCCTGGCTGGACGCTTGAATGTAACGGCGAATCTTTGGAGGCGTGGTCGCATCAGAACGGGAGCTGGTCCGGGCCTTATTACTCGATCACGTAAAATTTGGATATGCCCATATCTGAACGGGAGCCGGTCTGGACCTTATGCTCGATCATATAGGTACCTGGTTTGATCTCCTCCGGAACCGTGAAATCCAGGGTTGTCTCCCGCTTCCCCTTCTCGCGCCCCCCGCTGGTGGGACCCAGTGTCACGAGAGCAATATCATCCTTGTCCTTTATTGTCCAACTTTCCACCACCGGTGCGGTGGATTGGCGGGGTGGCAGGTTCAACCAATATACCGTCCGAACCGCTACCTTCCCCCCGGCTTCCACCACGGTAGGTGTGTTTCTACTTTTTTGAATCTTGACCTGGGGTTGAGTAACCGGTCCGGTCGCCCCATAAGCACGCCTTTCCTCCGCGGTCGAACTGACCAGTTTCGATTGGTAGTTGTTAATAGTAAAAGCGGCCAACCCAGTGGCAACGCTGACCGCCGTACCCACCGTAGCGTTGGTTAATGCCCCCGTGATGCTACCGACAACCATGCCGGCAATGCCCACCCCTACAGTGTTATCCTGCGTGTCGTCGGTTGTCTGACACCCGGATAGGGCGATGGTCATAACGGCAACAATCAGTAGCCTGTGGTCGATTCGTTTCACCGTGCTGAATTCTCCGAATAAACAAGTACCAAGATCTCGTTCAAGCATCTTCTAACACCATTTTCCAGCGCATTATAGAGGAGGTAGTTCGCTGTTCCTACGTGAATCCGTGAGATAAAATCCAGGATTTCGGTTAACTCTATGATTTTAATTGGATTTTCAAAGATTGGCTATTTCACCTGCTGGGTGAGTCCAAAAATGAATGAATTTTTCCATTATCCTGTTGTT
>NZ_FLUY01001570.1 GCF_900092655.1 Candidatus Thiosymbion oneisti | reverse complement strand
AAGAAAGAACAAAGAATCTTTGCGTCTTGGCGCCATTGCGTCCTGGCGTTAAATGGGCCGGAAAGTGAGCGGCCAAGCATAAA
>NZ_FLUY01001568.1 GCF_900092655.1 Candidatus Thiosymbion oneisti | reverse complement strand
GAAACATTATCCTGGAATGATTTAGGACTTTCAGTCCAGGGGGCAACCTATGCACTTTAGTGCATAGTGGTTGAGTGCCGGTTGGACAAAGAGCATAGTATGTGGTAAGTGTGGGAGATCCTTCAGGCTGGCACTGCCAGGTGACGCGAACCACATCAATGGATGGCCGATGCCCAATGTGCTTGTTATCCCGAGCGCAGCGAGGGACCTGATTGGGCACGCCGTTTGCCCGCCGGGAGGGGTCCGTCATTGATGGGCACGCGGCGCTTGGTGCATCTGATGCAAGCTGTCGCGGCCTGAAACTTCCGTGGCATAACCGAACCTTGAAATCACCCTGATCGGTGCTTGCTTTGCCCATCCTACGGGCTGCCAGCAACGCTTAACTTAATGGCATTGGATTATGGCCTGGACGACAAATGACAAAGCTGTTTCTGTCCCATAGCAGCCACGATAAAGGCTTAGCAAGGAAACTTGCTGGCGATTTAAAAAATGCCGGGTTTGATGTTTGGCTGGATGAATGGTCTATTCTTGTCGGACATTCAATTACCGGAGAAATTCAGAGAGGTCTTGATGAAGCGGACTTCATTATCATATTACTTTCGCGCGAGGGTACGGCGTCCGGATGGATACCAAAAGAATGGCAAGCACAAATTGGTGTCGAAGCAGAGAGCAAGAAAGTACGAATCTTACCGGTTTTAGCTAGCTCTTGCGAGATGCCCATACTTCTTCGAGACAAAAAATACGCTGATCTTAGCAAAGGCTACGCAGTAGGATTGAACGACCTAATAACCGCGATCAGAGGGCATTCTGACGAAAACAATGATCGTCTCGCATCGGATACCCCTGGCGTAAGACTTAGTAGCGAGTCTGTTGCTTCGAAAACCGAAGAGTTTTCCAATCGCAAAGATAGTGTTCGTCCAACGACTTCTCCCAACATAGTTAAAGAGAGTAGTCCATGGGCGCGGCTGCTAATGAGTGTCAACAACCGAATATCCATCTTAAAGAAAGCTCAACTAATCGGAAAGGAGTGTTTAGCGCTTCCGTTTCACGAGCATCCCCGTTTTGTCCATCCCTTGGGAAGCGAGATGGTGATAACTGTACATGAGCAAGACGGACATAAAACTTCTCTGACGGACTCACCTTTCGATGTCCTGCAGCGCCCTGACGTGGTTGGTCGACTATTAGTGCTTGGTCCACCTGGGGCTGGTAAGACATTTGCGTTGACTCAGATAGCAGAACAGCTTACTCGTTGCACCCTCGAAAATCAAACAGGTGCAATCCCTATTATTCTTAATCTATCTCAGTGGACCGATGATAGGCAGCATTTGGAGGACTGGATTATTGACCGTCTACAGCAAGAATATAACTTGCTGGAACCCATTGCCAGGGAGTTGTTGGACAACGACCAATTAGCCCTTCTTCTTGACGGGCTCGACGAATTAGACCCTAATCGCCAAGATAGCTGTATCGAACGTATCAATCAACTTTTGCGTAGGTTGTCGCTGCTGACAACTGTCGTTGTGGCTTCAGACACAGACGAGTATCGCGTGTGCTTCAAAAAGCTTCGACTAAACACGGCCGTCTGTTTAGATCCGCCAAGCGACCAGGATATTGAGAGATACCTTAGAGCTCTAGGGAAGCAGCAGCTATGTAACAGGTTGCGAAGTAACACTCAACTTATGAGGATAGCAAGAACGCCACTTTACCTTAATCTTCTGGTTACCGTTCTTGAAAGTAAGTCGAAATCACGCGAGGGCTTAGCGGAGTGCGAACTCTTAGAGCAAGGCGAACTTTTTCGCAGCTTTGTCGAGAACCGGCTAGAGATTTTCGAGGATCGTGACCCTCAAAAATCCCAACAATACCTCTCCTACATTGCCCTGCAGCTCGCAAAGCACAACCAGACACAATTTCTAGTCGAGTATATGCAACCCGACTGGCTAAGCTCTCCTTGGCAGCATTTACTATATCACGCTTTAGTGAGTATTGCGGTTGGATCGGCAATTACTCTTTTGGTGATTCCTTTTAGTTCTTTTATGGCCGCTTCAAACACTGAGCTTATTGCAGAAATCACCGCTGCTTTCATCGTGGCAACCGCACTAGGGTGGATCCATAAAAGCGCCATCCGACCGGTAGAGCGCCTACAGTGGGGAGAAGTAAAGGGTGCGTTGGAAACATTGTTGGGCACGAGCATTTTGTTGGTAATCGCCGAGTTAGGACGACACGTCGTACAACGCCTTTTGGAGCGATTAAGATTACCGTGGTTTTTGACAAATACGCTAGAATGGACTGGAAAACCTCTTTCCAGATTTGGTTTGTCCTTGTTGACGGCAGTAGGATGGACGGTTAGACAATTTTTTAAGGCACTTAATGTACCCTATGCGAATATAACCAAGACACGTATTCCAAATGAGGGAATCAAAAGATCTGGCTATTTTGCACTTGCACTCTGTCTTTCTCTTGGTACTTTTGGGCTTATAATGGGTTTGTTTATTGATATTTTCGTGAGCGTTGCCCAATGTTTGCCGGAAGATGGGGAAGGAACCAACATCTCCTGCATGTTTAGTTGGGAGCATCTCTCGGATCTCAGTATAAGAAAGGGGGTTGCTCCTGTTCTAGCAATTTGGATGGCTATAATGGGTGCCACATTCGGTGGCATTTCGATTATTCAGCATTACTGGCTGAGGACGATCCTTTGGGTTGATGGCAAAATACCATTTCGATTAATCAAGTTTCTGAACAAGGCGACGCGGGGAAAGATGTTGCATAGAATAGGCGGTACGTATAGCTTCTTGCACCCATCGCTTCAACAATATTTCTGCGAACGAACGAGACGCACCGACGACTATAGCAAGGAAACTATGTTTTAGTTAAGATAGAATATTTTACCGTAGTTGATTAGTTGGGTTCCTCAGCTCTCGGGCTCGATCCCCGTTTGACCCTGCGGGGGACGCATACTTGGGGAGTGGAGTCGTATCAAGGTACGTTTTTAGTAAGATCAGGACCTCACCGACCATTTTATTCAGGCGGGAAAATTTCTTAAAGTCGAAGTAATCGATCATCTCATGGCAATAAAAGGACACCCATTTTGTTTGTTACACCCATCCGTACCTTTACGAATGAGTAGCAAACAAAGTGGGTGTCC
>NZ_FLUY01001864.1 GCF_900092655.1 Candidatus Thiosymbion oneisti | reverse complement strand
TCCCAGTTCGGCATAAGTCCGTAGTATTTCATTAACTACTCACGCCCCCCTGAAAAGCTGGATTTTTCAAGGTCCCCTA
>NZ_FLUY01001567.1 GCF_900092655.1 Candidatus Thiosymbion oneisti | reverse complement strand
TTATTTGGCGTTGGTTGTGGGAAAAGATCCCTCCTGCGTCGGGACAAACCTGACGTGTTGGGTTACGGCGCGTTCGGTCCTATCGCTGTGCTTTGGGATCAGACAGCGCGCCTAACCCAACCTACACTTAACGCGAGGTCCGCGCGGGTCGGCAGCGCGGAGGGTCATGTGAGTGTAGGTTGCGTTAAGACGCCAACACTGACCTGACAGATGATCAGCGAGCCTTTGGGCGTCGAACGCAACACGTCGCCCCTCCCAACAACGTCAAATAATTCAGGATTGCTTTTAACCAGACAGCCTCTTAGGTTACAAGACGTGCCGGGAACCCCGGATCTTGTGCGCCCCGCAAGCGCGGCTCAATGGCGGCTGAAGCGGGGTGGCACCGACTCCGAAGGCGCCGGCTCGTCCACTACGAGACCTTTGTGGACCCGCCGCCCCACGAGCAGACAGGCCCGCTCGAACGCCTGCTCCGCCTCCCCGGCGTGCCACGCCCATTCCATCGGCGACACCGAGGCCGGGATCTGCCAGTGACCGATGGTCAGCACATTGGCGATGCGGATCTCCAGGGTCCAGTCGTGCCAAACCATCTTCGGGTCCTCGTCCTCGTAGAACTCCTGCTCGGCGAGCCGAATATAGTTACCTGCCGTATCGTCCATGGACAGCACGCTGGCAACCACCAGCTTCTCATCGATACAGCTCGACCAGCCGGTGTGAACGGTCGAGGCGGTCGCCATCAAGGCATGGATGAGCAGGGCGGGGGTCAGCTCCAAGCGCAGCGAACTGCCCCAATCCGGCTCCGTTGCGTCCTGTTCTTCGGTCATCTGGCACTCATTTTATTCGTGACAGCGTCCCGCTGAAATTTGAGCACCACCGTGGCATAGGGGGGAAGGGTGAGACAGATGGAGTACTCACGGCCGTGGATCCCATGCCGTTCCGCCCTCGCGCCGCCCTCGCTGCCCCAATTACCGCCACCATAGACCTCGGCGTCGGTGTTCAACACCTCTCGATAGTAGCCCTCCTCGGGCACCCCGATCCGGTAGTTGGGCCGCACCACCGGGGTAAAATGGGTCACCGCGATCACGAACTCGCTCCGGTCTTTGGCGTAACGGGCGCAGGAAAGGATGCTGCAATCCTCGTCATTGGTATCGATCCATTCAAAACCGCTCGCTTCGGCGTCCAGCTCGTGCAATGCCGGTGTCTCGCGCACCAGCCGGTTGAAATCGCGAATGAGCCGCTGCACCCCCAGGTGCATCGGATCCTGAAGTAGATGCCAGTCCAGGCTGATGGTGCTGTTCCATTCCCGGTTCTGGGCGAACTCCGTGCCCATGAACATGAGTTTCTTCCCCGGCATGGCGTAGGTCAGACCCAGCCAGGCCCGTAAGGTGGCGAACTGCTGCCAGCGGTCCCCCGGAATCTTGTTGATCATGGCGCCCTGACCGATGGAGACATGGTCGTGGGAGATCGGCAGTACGAACTGTTCGTCGAAGGCGAAATTGAGGGGATTGATCAGCTCATAGTGATAATACTTCCGGTGTACGGGGTGACGACCCAGATAACGCAGGGTGTCGTAGGCCCACGCGGAGTTCCAACGGAGGCTGAAACCCAGACCCCCATCCTTCACGGCCCCGGTGATCCCCTTGCGTAGGGACGAATCCTCGGCAATCATCAAGACGTCGGGATACTTGTCACCGACCAGTGTGGTCAACCGACGGATGAAAGCGAGGGCCTCCAGACTCTCGTTGCCGCCGTCTTTGTTGGGTACCCATTGGCCTTCGCCGCGCCCATAGTCGAGGTAGAGCAGCTTGGCGAGGCTATCGATTTTCAGTCCGTCCAGATGGAATTGGTCGAGCCAGTACAGGGCATTGGCGAGCAGGTAGTTGACCACCGTCGGGCTGCCGAGGTTGTAGAGGGGCATATCCCAATCCGGGTCCCGGCGATGGTGAGGGTCGACGTCCTCGTAGAGTGCGGTCCCGTCGAACCAGGCCAGTCCCTGGGGCTCGCTCGACAGGAAATTGGGCACCCAGTCGACGACGACGCCGATGCCGGCACGGTGGCAGGTATCGACCAGATACCGGAAGTCATCCGGGCTGCCGTAGCGGCTGGTGGGGGCGAACAAGGCCGAGGGCAAAAAGCCTACGGTATCATCGAACGTATGCTCGCTGACCGGCAGCAAGGCGATGTGCGTAAAGCCGAGATCGGTGACGTATTCCACCAACTCGTCCGCCAGCTCGCGATAGCTGAGCCAGCGGTGGTCCTCTTCCGGCTTTCTGCGCCATGAACCCGGATGGACCTCATAGAAGGTCAAGGGCGTCTCTCGACCTTGTTTTTGCCTTCTCCGCTCGAGCCAGGCGCCATCGCGCCAGCGGTAGGTCTCCAGCTCCCGGACCAGCGAAGCGGAGCCGGGAGGACGCTCGGCACCGAAGGCATAGGGATCGGATTTGAGTACCGAATCGGCACCCGGCGCGGCCTTGATTTCGTATTTGTAGAGATCGCCGCTGGCCGCACCCGGAATGAAGATCTCCCACACCCCACATTCGTGGCGCAGGCGCATACCGTGCCGGCGCCCGTCCCACCCGTTGAAATCGCCCACTACGGCCACGCGAGCGGCATGTGGCGCCCAAACCGCAAAGGCGACCCCTGCGACGCCTTCGACCTCGGTGGGATGCGCGCCCAAGATCCGGTAGCTCGACCAGTGGGTGCCTTCATGCAGTGCGCGCGCGTCGGCGTCACTGAGCACGGGTAGGAAGCGATAGGGGTCTTCGATCGCTTGCTCGCCTTCGGGGGTCCTTACTCGCAGCCGATAGGGAAAAGGCCCTCCCCGCCCCTGGATCGTGCCGACGAACAGGCCTTCGTCATGGACCTGTTGCAGGGCCGCCACCGCCTTGCCGGCGGCAATGTCCAGGACTTCCACGGCGCTTGCCTCGGGCACGAAAACCCGCACCGTCACCGCCCCCGGGGTCGTGGCTGCATGCATCCCGAGGAAGGCGAACGGATCCGCATGCTCCGCGTTGAGCAGGGCCTCCACATCCCGGGTGTCCACCACGGGTGGGGGCAACCCCTCGGCCCCGACACCACCGATGGGCCCCTTGGGCTCTTGCGGAAGATCGGCGGTTCTTCGGGGCGGCGCCGGCTTCTTTTTTGCTGCAACCGGTTTGCGCGGCGGCTGGGGCTGGACCGGATGATCCCGGACGGCCGCCTTGGCGATCGCCTGGGCCGCGGAGACATGTGGCGCACCCTTGCCGGTCCGGGCTTGAGCGGCGTCCTTATCGGTTGCGGCCTGCTTCATGACCGCCATGGCATCGATCGCGGAATGGACGGTCGGGCCGTCGGAGCTGCCGGCAGCATCGGGGCCGGCGGTCTGCTCGCGAGGCGGGGGCTGGACCAATGCGTTGGGCACCACCGGCTTTGCCTTGGCGTCGGCGGTCACCGCCGAATCGGCAGCCGAAGCCGGCTGTGCCTGGGTGCCTGGAGGTGTCTTTGCGGCAGGCCCCGGCTTCGCGGCGTCCGCACGAGCGGCCCTTGTCTTCTTCGAGCCTTTGCCGGCGGTCGATCCGGCGGCTGAAGCCGACTGTGCCTGAGTACCTGGAGGCGTCTTTGCGGCAGACTCCGGCTTCGCGGCGTCCGCACGAGTGGCCCTTGTCTTCTTCGAGCCTTTGCCGGCGGTCGATCCGGCAGCCGAAGCCGACTGTGCCTGGGTGCTTGGAGGCGTCTTTGCGGCAGGCTCCGGCTTCGAGGTGTCCGCACGAGCAGTCGTTGTTTTCTGCGATTCCTTACCGGTGGTCGGTTGGGTGGTCGGTGCTGATTTCTTGGCGGTCATCTGGTCGGTTCCCTTCCATATATATGACGTTACTGACATATGGGAGTCTGTCGAGCTGGGTATCCATGCGATCCCGCGTCGGAAGGGCTCCCGGCAGCAGGTTCAGGCGGTATCACAATCAGGCGGTCCGCGGACCCATTCCGCATTATACTGACCTCCCCCGCTGCGGAGTACAAGCCCGTCCTCGAGTCCAGCTACCAGCCACTAATCTGGTTGCGTCCTTGCCCTGGAGATATACGGGCTAAAGCAGGATCGGAGCCAATGCCTTGGCTGCCGGGTTGACGGGCGCCTCCGGTTCGGTGGAGAACCGGTACCCCCGCGCGAGACAGAAGGCCAACCATCTGGACAAGAACAGGTTGACCTTCCATTTGGCCTCCAGGGCGGGATACGGGTAATGCGTGTGAACCGGCAGCGCCGTCTGGCGCAGACCCAAGACCTCCACCTGACCGGCGTCATGATAGGCGCGCAGCAGGGTATCCGGATCGGGATCTGGTGTCCTATGGAGCTTGCCGTCGTGGTGTGGAAAGTAATAGGTAAGCCGCAGCAATGTCGTGTAGGGTGCCTGCTCCAGGACTTCCAGGAAAAGGTCCTGATCCCGGCCTACGACCGAACACGCCTCACCTTGGAGCCTACGCAGATCGGGGACCAACCGCAGCAAGGCGCGGTAGTTCTCCTCGCACAGGTCCATCAGATTACCGACCGTCGGGCGCCCCGACCCGATAAGAACCGTTTTCCAGGGGTACCGGGGCGCCTGCATGGTGCGGCATGGACGTCAGGCGATCGCCTGCGCTTGGGCTTCGACCTGCCTACGCACCTCGGCCATGTCGAGCCCCTTTGCCTGCTCCAGGAGCTGGCGGAACGCGGCTTCGGGAAGCGCCCCCGGCTGGGCAAAGACGATAACCTGCTCGCGGAAGATCATCAGGGTAGGGATGGAGCGGATCTGGAAGTGGGCGGCAATCTCCTGCTCCTCTTCCGTGTTGATCTTGGCGAACAGGATATCGTCATGATCTTCCGAGACCTTGTCGTACACGGGGGCGAACGAACGGCAGGGTGCACACCAAGACGCCCAGAAATCCACGATCACGAAATCCTTGTCTTTGATTGTCTGCTCGAAGTTGTCTTTGCTCAGCTCTACGACGGCCATTGGCTCCACCCGATTGGAAGAAATGAGATCCGATACTACCAGAATCTCCTTCGCACCGCAGTTTACCCGGATCATCGGCAGTGGCTCAGTTTGAAAAATTTATGCTTGGCCGCTCACTTTCCGGCCCATTTAACGCCACGACGCAATGGCGCC
>NZ_FLUY01001251.1 GCF_900092655.1 Candidatus Thiosymbion oneisti | reverse complement strand
ATTGATTTTCGGCTGGCTCCCCAGGCTCCAGCGTGGGAGCAGACCTGGTCCCGACGGAGGAGGGATCTGACGCTCCAGCGTCGATTAAG
>NZ_FLUY01001564.1 GCF_900092655.1 Candidatus Thiosymbion oneisti | reverse complement strand
AGCGTCACTGCCATTAAGTTAAGGAAAAGCGCAAAAATATGCCGCATACTTCACGTTTTTTCGAGATCATAGCAATGA
>NZ_FLUY01001229.1 GCF_900092655.1 Candidatus Thiosymbion oneisti | reverse complement strand
CCCACGCTGGAGCCTGGGGAGCCAGCCGAAAATCAATGCCATTAGAAAATCAATAGGTTAGTTTTTAGACAGCCTCTAAGGGGAAACCCCTCGATTGACACGAATCAAGGGCATACCAGGCATAGCGCAGATAACATTTTTTCTTTGCTTACGGAGTTGGATGATGCCAGAGATACTTGCCAATATTCCCCGCAAGCGGATGAGCCTATTCGTGCTTGGATTCCGGCCCTTTTTTCTGGGCGCAGGATTCTCGGCTTTGCTCTTGCTGGCCGCGTGGATCGGTATGCTCGAAGCCTGGATTCCTTTCGGATCTTACTACAGCGGCAGCACCTGGCACGCTCATGAGATGCTTTTTGGTTACACAGCCGCGGTGATCGCCGGATTTCTGCTTACTGCGGTACGCAACTGGACCGGCATCGAAACTCCTACCGGCATCGCACTGGCTGCGTTGACGGGTCTGTGGCTCGCGGGGCGCATCGCCCCCTTCCTCCCGCTGCCGGAAGTTGCCGTTGCGGCCTTGAACGTCGCCTTCTTCCCAGCCCTCGCGCTTAGCCTGTACCAGCCACTTTGGCACGGACGGAACAAGGTCAACCGGGTCTTCCTCGCCCTGCTTGCCGTCATGACCCTTGCCTCACTCCTGGTCCACCTCCAGGCGATCGGAGTTACCCAGGATACTGCGCCGCGAGGGATCCGCTTAATGCTCGACGCTACCCTGCTAACGCTCTTGATCGTCTCCGGCAGGGTCATGCCCTTCTTCACGGAGCGAGGGGTGGCAGGCGCTCGACCGCGGAGTCGAGTCATCGTGGAGCGGTTCACCTTCGCCCTCGCCTCCCTTTGGTTGGTCACCAACCTGCTGCTCCCGTCGTCGGAGCTCGCGGGCGCGATCGCGTTATCGCTTGCGTTGGTTCAGGCCATGCGTCTTGCCGGCTGGCACGACGCTCGAGTCTGGAGCATACCCATCCTTGCCGTGCTCTACGCAGGGTACATTTGGTTGATTGTCGGGTTCGCCCTCGATGGGCTTGCCGGCCTGGGTCACTTACCAGCGTTCCCGGCGTTCCACGCCCTCACGGTCGGCGCTCTCGGGGGATTCACCCTCGGCATGATGGCGCGGGTCTCGCTCGGTCACACGGGGCGCGCGATGCGCTCGTCCATGCTTACGAACATTGCCTTCATCCTCCTGAATGCGGCAGCCTGGTTCAGGGTCTTCATGGCGCTCTTCTTTCCCGCGCAATACGGGACCTGGACGCTTGCCTCCGGGACCCTGTGGACGCTGGCCTTCGCGCTCTTCCTTTGGGTCTACGTGCCGATCCTGATCGCCCCACGTGCGGACGGTCGGCCGGATTAGCAGGCGCGTGGAGCTTCGCTTACGGTCTGATAGGAAACGATCGGCAGTTGCTCGCCGCCGCTTTGGATTCGGCAAGGCTCCATCCCCAACCAGGCATTGCGGCCAGGGGAAAGCACCGTCGCCGCGGCGCGGGTAAACTCTGACGCTTGGGCTCCTAAGCAACCACTACTGGTATTCCCTGTCGGTGCAGCTCGATTCGCCCGCGCCGCTTTGCCGGCGCACTCTAGGGCGTGTTGACATTTAATCTGATATCTACGCCCAACCAGCTGTTGGAGAGCCAGGTAGGTCGAAATTGGGTATGGCGCGTCCTGGTCTACCTGGCTGATGCGATTCGTAAATGTCAACATGCCCTAGTGTAGTGCGCCATTCTGTTTGGAACTTAAGCGGCGATTGCGCGCGTCGGGCGTCAAATCGATCGCGGCGCCA
>NZ_FLUY01001562.1 GCF_900092655.1 Candidatus Thiosymbion oneisti | reverse complement strand
CGCCTGAAATACCTGTTTTTCCCTTGCATAACATAACCTTAGCATGCGGTTGCAGAGGCTAAAGTTATCTAGACCCTCAAGTTTTGTAGGTCGGGTTAGGCGCGCCTTACGATGCGGGCGTGGGCAACCGTGGCTGAACGCGCCGTAACCCGACATCTCAGGCTGGCTCGCAGCGTCGTCTGTTAGTTACGGCGGAGAAGCTGTCGGTTGCATGTTCGCTAGAAATACAAATGAGGAAAATATGAGTGGCCCCAAAACGATTGATAGTGGCTCGTTGTCTGTCGGCGAGCTCTTACGTAAGCCTTATAGCTATAAAGTACTCTACTACCAAAGAGATTATTCATGGTCTGAAGAGCACATAACGACTCTTTGGCAGGATATAACTAATGCATTCAAAGAAGGAAATGACACTGAATACTTCATGGGCGTAATTGTTATTGCTCCTGATGAGTCCGAGAAGTCAAGGCTTATTGTTGATGGCCAACAAAGAATCACTTCATTATCAATGATATTCTCTGCTATCTCTGCTGAATGGGAAGCAAGAGGTGAAGAAAAGAGAAGTATTGGTGTCTCTAGAGACTACTTAGGTTCAGAAGATAGAAGAACAGGTAGTATAATACCTAAATTATCATTGAATGAGACAAATGATAGTGTGTTTAAACAAATAGTTCTGCATCGAGAAGAACCTGACTCAAGTGATAAAAAATTATGGCCTAAAACAACTCAACCACTATGCACTAAAGTGCATAGGTTGCCCCCTGGACTGAAAGTCCTAAATCATTCCAGGATAATGTTTC
>NZ_FLUY01000725.1 GCF_900092655.1 Candidatus Thiosymbion oneisti | reverse complement strand
GTTCAACCTCGGTTGCCCACGCCCGCATCGCAAGGCGCGCCTAACCCGACCTACAAAACTTAACTTAATGGCATTGACGTCCAGATACAATGAAGGTGGTCAGGCAACACGACACAGGCATTGATATTAAAAGGACGTTGTCGCTTTACCTTGCGAACTGATTGACGCAGTAGTTCGATATGATCGACAAGAAGTGTTGTATTTCTTTCAAGAAGATTGACGGTAAAGAAATGACAGCCACCCGGAATGCGAAAGCGTCTGTAGTCAGGCATATCAGAAGTCTGACATACGGCGGATGGCGCAAGCTTATCCACCCTACGCGGGCTATAATGGGAATTATAGATGCAGCACAATAGTATACCTCGTGCCGATAAGTGTTCCGCTTTCAAGCACATCCAAGTTGATATTCAGCCGGAACAGGGGATAATCTATTTGATTATGTCGCCTGTAGGACGTCCGTGCTTCTCATTGGAGTTGCTTAGAGAGCTTAAAGGTGCTCAGAAAGAAGCGGATAAATATGGGTGCAAGTATTTGGTTCTTTCATCGAATATAAAGGGGGTATTTAATTTGGGTGGGGATCTTGAATATCTCAGGGAGCAGATTAGGCGGAAAAATAAACAGTCTCTAGCTGAATACATGAAAGCCTGCATTGATGCTCTACATTATGAGTCAACAGTTGACGGGCGTGTCCGTATAGCAGTGGTGCAGGGAGATTCTTTTGGCGGGGGGTTTGAGATAGCTCTGTGTTGCGATATGATCATTGCTGAGGAAAATGCCAGGTTCTCTTTCCCGGAGAGCACGTTTAACCTCATCCCCGGCATGGGTGCCTTTAGTTATCTGGTCAGAAGAACAAATATGTCGGTTACCAAGCGCATTATTACCAGTGGACGTGTTTATAGTGCGCAAGAGATGTTTGCTTTAGGTGCTATTGATCAAGTGGTGGGTCCGGATGTAGGGATGCAGGCAGCTGAGAGGTATATTCATAGCTACAGACGGCGCTGTAATTCCTATGATGCTATACGGTACATTACTAACAGTGAAAATCCGGTCACTTATGATGAGCTGGTTAGGATCGGCAGTATCTGGGTAGACCGTGCTTTAAGGCTCACTGATCGGGATCTCCGAGTTATGGACAAAATATCCAGCCTGCAAGCAAGATATATCATGAGAAAGTGATTATTTATGAGGAGTAATAGGTTTCCAGCTATCTTTGAGCGTATTAAACAGTGTCCTGCTAATGAGCATGAGCAGGGCTATCTACGCTTATTTCTCGTCTCCACTGTCTCGCTGTATATCTATGTTCTCGCAGTGCATCCTCAGGTTACCTTTGAGGTAAGAGACAAAGAGACGGTAAAGCAGGCAATATCGATTATCTACCCGATATTTGCTGCTTACGCACTGGTGTTTTTTTATTGGCTTTACCGGCAGCCGGTAAAGGTACCGGTACGTCGTATCCTATCGAATTTTATTGATTTGTTGAGTCTTTCTATCGTCATGTACCTCAGCGACGACTGGGGAAGCGTTCTTTATCCGGTATATCTGTGGATTATAATCGGCAGCGCATTCAGATTTGGATCAGTGTATTTACTGATAAGCGCGATACTCTCTATTCTGATGTTTACCGTGGTGATACTTGCAACGCCGTTTTGGTTAGAACATCCGACGATTAGTGTTGGTCTGCTCTCGGGATTATTTATTTTACCTCCTTACATCGGTCTTCTATTAAAGCAGAAAGGTGAGGCGTTAAGAAAGGCAGAGATAGCGTCCTATAAGGAACGCTTTTTGTCTGCTATTAGCCACGAATTGCGCACTCCCTTGCAGAGTGTTATTGCATTATCCGAGTTGTCCCTGGAAGCTGCTCATCGAGATAATGCACCTGACTATATGCGCCAGGTTAATGGGGCGGCACAGCACCTACTTTCATTAATTAACGATGTTCTGGATTTTTCGAAGGCTGAAAATGCCAAGCTTAAACTTGGTGAGCTTCCGTTTGATGTCCGTAAGCTGGTAGCTGCAGTAGAGTCCCTGATACTGCCCCAGGCTAAAAGCAAACACCTGGTGTTCAAGGTTGACATTGCCAGTGATGTACCGGATAGCGTAATTGGTGATGAACTTAGAATCAGACAAATCCTGATCAACCTAAGCTCGAATGCGGTCAAGTATACGGAGTCAGGTGAAATTATACTCGCTGTTCAAGTTCTGGAGCTTAATGACAAGTCTGTCCGATTACAGTTCTCCGTTGAGGATACCGGTATTGGTATTAAGGCAGATGATATCGGAAAGGTTTTTCAATCATTTGTTCAAGTTCACAGCAACAATAATAATGAACTGGGTGTTGGCAGTGGGCTAGGTCTGGCGCTTTCCAAGCGACTGGTGGAGTTGATGGGCGGTAAGATTACCATTGCCAGCGAGTACGGTAAAGGTAGCCGCTTTACCTTCGATGTCAAACTACCCTGGGTAACATTGCAAAGTATTGCTATTCCAACCCAGGATGATGATAGAACGACCGGTGATGACTTATCCGGATTGCGTATACTGATTGCCGAAGATGAAGAACTGCTTCAGTCTGTCTATAGACGGATCTTCAAAACCAGCCAGTGTCGGTTGACCATAGTCGATGACGGCGAGGCTGCGCTGCAGGCGCTGCGTACTCAACCCTATGATCTTGCAATACTGGATTATCAGATACCTTTCCTCAACGGTCTGGAATTAGCGGTGATATGGCGGCGTGAGGAGCAAGGTTCAAGAATGCCGATTCTTTTACTGACTGCTAATGCCGAGGTTGTCAGTCAGGGAGAAAGTTCGGATAATGTTGAATTGATCAGGATCAAGCCGATTATCCCATCTGACCTTATCAGGGATGTTAAGTATCTGACCGCTCTTACTATCAAAGATAGCGATGAACTCCTCACCCGCCAATAGGTGTATGCAGTTCAATGCCATTAAGTTAAGTTTTGTAGGTCGGGTTAGGCGCGCCTTGCGATGCGGGCGTGGACAACCGAGGCTGA
>NZ_FLUY01001561.1 GCF_900092655.1 Candidatus Thiosymbion oneisti | reverse complement strand
GGAAACATTATCCTGGAATGATTTAGGACTTTCAGTCCAGGGGGCAACCTATGCACTTTAGTGCATAGTGGTTGAGTT
>NZ_FLUY01001556.1 GCF_900092655.1 Candidatus Thiosymbion oneisti | reverse complement strand
ATGGGTCGCCGATGAGCATAACGCCCTCCTGGCCGACTGACACCGAAGGGGATTTTTGTGGGGATACTTCAGGGTCTGTCCCCGATATTCCGATAAGAGAATGAAAACCTCCCTTGAACACCTTCCTGAACAAAAACAGCAGGAATTACAAAGAGCTATCGAGATCATTCGAGAAGAAATTGATCTCGATATGCTCATTTTATTTGGTAGTTATGCCCGTGGTGACTGGGTAGAAGATCTTGACCTGGAAACGCTCCTCTATCGCTATCAAAGTGATTTTGATCTTCTTATTATTACCGAAACACTCCGTCAAGCCAGTAAAATCGAGCAAAATAGTCAACTTATTCAGCGTTTAACTAAAACCATTCACCGAACCCCTGTCAGCCTCATTGCAGAAGATATTCAGTTTATCAACCGCCGACTGAGAAAAAGTCAGTACTTTTATATTGATATTTTACGTGAAGGCATTCTTCTGTACGACTCAGGGAAATTTGAATTGGCAGAGCCAAATGAGATCACTGGGCTGGAGCGCAAAAAACTAGCGGAAGAAGATTTTGGGTATTGGTACAATAGTGCAGTTGAATACTTTATTGATTTTGAGTCCCCATACAATCGCGGCAACTACAAAAATGCAGCGTTTCTTTTGCATCAAGTAACAGAGAGGCTTTACGGTACTATATTGCTTGTATTTACTCGCTATAAACCAAGTACTCATGATTTAGAAAAGCTAGTTCAAAGAGTGGCAAGCATCGAGCCAAAATTTTTGTCCGTTTTTCCTAAAGCTACGGAAGAGGAGAAAGAGCGGTTTAAGTTGTTGCGTAAAGCTTATGTGGATGCACGTTACAAACCAAGTTATACGATTACAAAAGAGCAGCTTGATTGGCTAGCTGAGCGTGTAAATCACCTGAAAGAATTAACGGAAGAACTGTGCAGGGAGAAAATTGAGAATTTTAGCTAATCAAGCAAGGTATAACCGGGAAAGGGGGCCAGGCTCAATTGATGGATCGCTTTTTATAGCTCATTCGCCTAACATTCGGCTGCAAGCGACCCAATGCCGCGGTCCGGCTCTTCAGCAGCTTTCAAGCTCAGTGCCACGCGGCATTGGATGCCTGAGCCAAGCCGTTAGGGCATTTACCACAGCAAATATTGTCCGATTTCGAGTTCGTAGGATGGAATTTGAGTGGGATGAGCAGAAGGCGATAGCAAATCGCAAAAAACACGGTGTTACCTTCGAAGAAGCTAGCACCGTCTTCCGAGATCCACTTGCTGCTACGGGCGCTGATCCCGACCATTCGCTTGGCGAACAACGTTGGGTGACATTTGGAATATCTGATCAAGAGTTGTGGAATGATCCTGATCTAATCGAGATCCCTGCAAATACGAGTGATGAGCCTAGGTATTTGGTTATCGGTGTACTCAATGGAAAACATTGGTCCAGGAGTAATAACTTATCGAGGTACAAATATCAGGGTCATTTCGGTTAGGCGTTCACGCAAAGCGGAGGTAAATCTGTATGAATGCGCATGAATTTGATGCCAAATTTGAGAGTGACGATGACATTCTAGGTGATCTGGATTTGTCCGAAGCCAAGCGACCAATGCAAAAACAAAAGCGTGTTAATGTCGACTTTCCAGCATGGATGCTTGAGTCACTGGATAAAGAGGCCAATGGAGGATATGGATCTGATTATATCTCCAAGCCATGGAAGACTAGCGGTTAATCCGGAAAACCCGAATTTTCCTCATGCACTTGTTAAATGATTTGCCGACTCGAAAAGGTCGTCAAGCGCTTTCAGCGACAGGAAGTCATTAAAGGCATCGACCTGGAGATCACGCGCGGACATCGAGTTGCGCTCGTCGGTTCCAACGGTGCCGGCAAGACGACGCTTATCCGGTGCCTCCTCGGGGAATACAAGTGTCAGGGTGGGATATCCGTGGATGGGCTCGATCCGCGGATGCATCGGCGCGAGGTCCTTTCCAAGGTCGGCTTTGTGCCCCAGCTCCCGCCGCCCCTGCGGATGCCGGTCGGCCAGCTGGTTTCGTTTGCCGCGGGCGTATGCGACGTCGAGCCGCAACGCATTGAAATGGTAGCTGAGCGTCTGGGGCTCGACCTGGGCCGATTCCGCCGCCACCCCTTTGTCAAGCTCTCCGGCGGGCAGAAGCAGAAGCTCTTGATCAGCATAGCCTTGGGGCGGGACACAGAACTCCTGGTTCTGGACGAGCCTGCGGCCAACCTCGACCCGGAGGCGCGCCGCATTTTCTTCGAGCTCCTCGCCGAACGCCGGGACACCGCTGCGATGCTGATATCCAGCCATCGTCTCGACGAGGTCGCAGCACTGGTCAACCGGGTGATCGAGCTGGACCGAGGCGTTGTCGTGCTCGACGACCGGGTGGCGGATCTAGCGGATCTGACCAGCCGCCTGGGCTGTCGTCTGGTATTGACGCGGGTGGACGACGCCTTCGGGCGGGCCATTCGCTCCTGGGGGTTTCGCACTTCGGATGGCGGTCGCACCTGGGAGGGCGTGGTACCAGGCCCGGATCGGTTGCGCTTTCTCGGCATGCTCTCGCGTTACGCGGCCTTGCTTGCAAGCATCGGCATGGATGAGCTCCCACAACCCGTCCCGGCGGAGGTGCGCTGTGCGTGATCCTCAATTCGCTGCTCGGGGCTCCCCGGCGCGGACGCTCACCGCAACGCTTGCGTTGTCCTGCCTTGCCATGCTGGCGGGTTGTGGCGGCGAACCGGCCACCGGACCTGTCGCGGTGAAGTGGGATCGGGTTGCTTGCGAGCGTTGCCGCATGGTGCTGTCCGATCGGCACCATGGGGCTCAGGTGCGGGTAAAGGATTTGAACGGGAAATCCGAGGTGTTTTTCTTCGATGATATCGGTTGTGCCGTCATCTGGTTAAATAACAAACCCTGGCGTGATGATCCGCAGGTGGAAATTTGGGTTAGCGACTGGCGCAGCGGTGAGTGGATAGACGCACGCGCCGCCAGCTATCTGAGCGGCCAGGAGACCCCGATGCAATATAGCCTGGGCGCCCAATCGGAACCTGCGGAAGCAGCCCTCGACTATGCGGCCGCCAAGGCCCACATCTTCGCTGTGGAGCGTCGCTTCAACAGACACGGCGGCAGCCTCGATACCGGCGCCGACCTTCACAGGCGTAAATGAGAAGCTTTCTTCTTACCGCCCATACGGACATCCTCGAATCGTTGCGGGCCAAGTGGTTCCTGGCCTACAGCCTGATCTTCGGCTCTCTGGTGGCCCTACTGTTCGTGTTCGGGCTGACCGAATCGCGCATCATGGGTTTTACCGGGCTGTCTCGCCTGATGGTGACTTACATCCAGCTCGCCATGGCCATCTTGCCCCTGTTCGTTCTGCTTACCACCGTGCGCTCCGTCGCCGGGGACCGGGAGGCGGCGGTCTACGAGTACCTGCTCTCGCTGCCCATCGGGCTTGCACCTTGGTTCTGGGGAAAACTCGCCGGGCGATTTCTGATCGTCTTCCTACCCGTCTTCCTGGCCATGCTCGGCGCCGTCGTCTGGGGTGTGCTCAAGGGCGCGGATGTCCCTTGGGCGCTTTTCACCTACTACACAGGTCTGTTGATGGCGTTGGCTTGGTGCTTTCTTGGGATCGGGATGCTGCTCTCGACCTTGTCGCGTTCAGCGGACGTTGCCCAGGCCTCGGCCTTCGTGATCTGGCTCACCCTGCTCCTCTTCCTCGACCTCATCCTGCTCGGCGTCATGATCCGCGACTACCTCCCACCGGAGAGCGCGGTGGCCATTGCACTCGCCAATCCCCTACAAGTCTTTCGAACCGCGGCGATGCTGCTACTCGACCGGCAGCTCGTTATGCTGGGTCCATCGGCTTACGTGATCCTGGATGCCTTCGGCGAGGTCGGCTACATCGCCTATGCGTTGCTCTACCCGACGCTGCTGGGGACTCTCTGCGCCGTCGGCGGCTACCTGATATTCAGAAGGAGCGATCTGCCATGACAAAACATCAGTCGTCTACTGTGGACAGATAGGCGAATATGTCGCGTAGCTCCTCGCGGGTGAATTCGCCCAGCAGCTCGTCCTCGGGCTCCGACTCGTCGTGGATACGCAGCTTCGCGACATACTTGTCGACCTGGCGCCAAAGGTATTGGGTGTATTGCCCGGCGAGCATGGGGACGCCGTCATCCTCATCGCCCCACCCAGCACGACCGTGGCAGGAACCGCACTCGCGCCGGTAGCGCTTCTTCCCCGCTTGCACATCCCCCTCGGCTCGAGGGATCTGCACCACCCGCTGGGTGGCCAGTAGCCGCTGGTAGGCGTTGAAATCGGGTGCTGACTCGTCGACCGGCGGCAGCTTGCGGGGCAGCTCGATCGCGGCAAGATACGCGGAAATGTCTAGGATATCCGGGTCGGGCATCTGTCGGTGATCCACATACTCGACCATCGCCAGGTTTTTGCGTGACCTGTCCCGGAACAGTACCAGCTGCTTGGCGATGAAGGAGGCCGGGAGACCCGCCAGCCGCGGGTACTCTCCCTCCTTTCCGCCCTGGCCCGCCTCCCCATGGCAGCCGGCGCAGACTTCGTTGATCTCCTCTCCGTTTCGAAGATCCGCAGCGTCGAATGAGAAATCGGCTCCAAAAGCTCCAACCGTCCCGAGCAAGAGAAGGGAGACCCGGACGTACCTGCATAGTCCGTGTATCCCGCTGCCGAAGCCCGGTCGTCCCGGTCCGGGTGGTTCAAAACACCGCTGGTTCGGAGCCGCGAAACGCATCGTTACTTGTCAGGTCTCGTCCGTACATACCACGGGATAGGCCGGATCAGACGCTCGCTGGTACACTTCCAACACCGCTTCCAGCTGGCATATGAACGCCGCGTTCTGTTGCGCGGGAATACACCACATCCGCTTCTGCCGAGGAATCAGTTTAGCATCCTAACTTTATGGAAGAGCACGTCGGAACCCTTTGGCATCGGGTCATCACCCACATCGCCGACCGCCGCCATCCCGAGGCTGCGGTGCGGCTCGGTGACGTGGCGCAAACGGTCGGCATCCTCTTTCGTGCCCTCGGGGGCGATGGCGGGCTCGAAGTCTGTGCCGCGGATGCGATCGCCCACGGTGCCCGGCGGCGATTCCTGGAACGCTTGGCGGGCGCCGGCGAGAAGGTCGAGCTCGCCTGGCGGGACGAGCGGTCCCTACGGTTGCCTTCCGTCATCGACTACTTTGCGCAACCCCGGCTCAACCGGGATCTCTACTTGTGGCTGGCCGCGCTGGCGGTCAACCAGGCCCCGGAAGGGCAGGAGTGGCTCGTCGCCGGCCAATGGATGACTCGCCGGACGCTTGCCCGGTTCCCAGGGCTGAGGCCCCGCTATCGTCGCTTGGTCGATGCCCACCTGGCCCTGCGCCCCGATCCTTTGCGCCTCCCGGCCGTCGAGGCCGAGCGCGAGCGATCAATCCGCGTGGCCCTGACCGATCCGGGCAGCGTTGCCGAGCTGCCCCCAAGCAAGCGCCCCCCCTTGCCCGTGCCCCTGTGGCTGCACCCTGACCCACCGTCTCCGGGCGGCAGCGAGAAACGCAGCGACCTGGAGCAGCAACCGTCCCCAGGGGAGCGGCGGGCCGAGGACCTCGGCGAGCGCCGGCGGCGGCGTGCCGAGCGCGCCCGGATGCCGGATAGGGACCAGGGTCTGGTTACCATCCGGATGGAGAATATCCTTACTTGGGGCGAGTACGTGAAGGTCGACCGCGGCACGGACGAGGAAGACGATTTGGACCGAGCGCGTGCCGCCGCTGCCGACATGGACCGGATCGCCGTCGCCCAGGACCGCAAGGTCTCCGGGGCTCGGCTCAGGTTCGATCTGGACCTGCCTGCCGAGGCGGAGGATGATCTGGTGCTCGACGAGGGCATCCTGCTACCGGAGTGGGATTGGAAGCACCGCCGCTTGCAAGCGAACCATTGCCGCATCGTCGAGATGTTGGCCTTTGATGCCGCGCCCTGCCCACTTCCCGCTCGGCTTATCCGGACCGCCAAGCGCCTGCGCAACCAGTTCCAGGCCCTGGCACCGGCGCGGGTCTGGCACCGCGGCCAACCGGATGGGCAGGAGGTGGATCTGGACGCTTATCTTCGCTTTGCTGCCGACCGCCGCGCCGGCGGCGGCACCGCTGCGGATGCGCTCTATCGTGAGCTGCGCAGCGGCGCGCGCGATCTCGCCTGCCTGCTGCTGGCCGACCTCTCGCTGTCGACGGACACCTGGATCGACGACCGGGCCCGGGTCATCGACGTCATCCGCGACAGCTTGTTCCTGTTTGCCGAGAGCCTGGCGGCGACCGGCGACCGTTTCGGTATGCTCGGCTTTTCCTCGCGCCGGCGCGATCCGGTGCGGGTACACAAACTCAAGGGATTCGACGAGACCTACGGGGCGGCGGTGCGGGGGCGCATCGGTGCCGTGAAGCCCGGCTACTACACGCGCATGGGGGCGGCGCTCCGGTACGGCACCAAGCTGCTCACAAACCAGCCGGCGGGGCGCCGCCTGCTGCTGCTGCTTTCCGACGGCAAGCCCAACGATCTCGACCAGTACGAGGGCCGCTACGGAGTCGAGGACACGCGCCATGCGGTCCGGGAGGCACGCCGTCTCGGCCTCACACCATTCTGTGTAACCATCGACGAGCGCGGCAACGACTACCTGCCCCATCTGTTCGGGAGCGGGGGTTATGTCGTTATTCGCCGGCCTTCGGAGCTGCCCTTGCGGCTGCCGCTCCTGTACGCGCGTCTTACCGCCTGAGGCCGATGGATGAATGCCTTCCGGCCGACAAGGTCTTAGAGGCTGTCTAATACCCGCAGAGGACCCTACTTGACAGCCTAACCTACCTTGCTGACTTACCGCCGCTCTCTGGTCGTGATCCCCAACGAACGCAGCTTCCGGTATAGGTGCGTGCGTTCCATGCCGGCCTCCTTAGCCAGCTTGCTGACGTTACCGTCGTGCTTTGCCAGCTGGTATTCCAGATAGCGCTTCTCGAACTGCTCGCGTGCCTGCCGCAATGGTTGCTCGAAGGGGCCCTTATCTCCCGCCGGTTTGGAGGGAGCGGGCCGGATCGATCCGAGCGCGGTTTCGACTTCGTCCTGGGTGATTTCGTCCCCGGCCCCCAGGATCAATACCCGCTGCACCAGGTTCTTGAGCTCGCGGACGTTTCCCGGCCAATTGTAGTTACGCATGAAATTCTGGGCCCCGACGCTGAACCGGCGGTAGGGTAGCTTCTCATGGGTAGCGAAATAGTCCACGTAGTAGCTCAGCAGCTCGGGGACGTCTTCCGTGTGCTCACGCAGCGGCAAGATGTGCAGGGGCACCACGTTCAGATGGTAGAAGAGGTCCTCGCGGAAACGCCCACCGCGCACCTCTTTCTCCAACTCGTGCTGGGTGGCGGCGACGATGCGCACGTCGATTTGCACCGGCTCGGAGCCCCCGACCCGGAGGAAGGAGCCGGTATCCAGGGCGCCTAAAAGCTGGCCCTGGACCTGGCGGTCCATGTCCGCTACCTCTTCGAGCAGCAGGGTGCCGCCGGCGGCCTGTTCCAGGCTGCCGTAGTGGATGTGTCCGTTCTCCTCGGTCCCGAACAGCTCCCGCGCGGCGTTGTTGCGGGCAATGGCGGAGACCCCCAGGGCCACGAAGGGGCGGTTCTTGCGCGTACTCTGGGCATGGAGATAGCGGGCGAAGGTCTCGCGTCCGCTGCCCGCCTCGCCGGTGATCAGCACCCAGGTGTCGTGTTGGGCGATGCGCCTGACTTGCTCACGCAGTCGTTGCATGGCAGTGCTGTGGCCCACCGGCTCGTGGGTGACGGTGGTACGTCGCTTCAGGCCTGCGTACTCCTTCCGCAGCTTGTCCGCCTCCAGGGCACGTTCCACCGTCAGCAGGAGCTTGGCCATGGAAAGGGGCTTTTCAAGGAAGTCGTAGGCGCCGAGGCGGGTGGCCTCGACTGCGGTCTCCACCGTTCCATGACCGGACATCATAACCACCGGACAGGGCAGACCATCGTCTTGCGCCCACTCCTTGAGGAGGCTGATGCCGTCGTGGTCCGGCATCCAGATGTCGAGCAGCATGAGATCGGGCCGGCGGTCGCGCAGGGCATGGCGTGCCGCCGCGCCATTTTCGGCGCAGGTAACGGCATAGTCTTCGTCTTCCAGGATCTCCTGAACCAGGGTTCGGATATCCGGCTCGTCGTCTACTACCAGGATATGTGGTGAGCTCATGCCTTCCTAAGTCCTTGTCGATCAGGTATCAATGGTATCCGCGGTGCTTGGCGAGCCGGAACGGCCGGCCTCGGCCTGCCAGCGGGGAAGCCGTGCCGTGAGGCGGGCCCCGGCGTCCGCGTTCTCCACCCAGATGATACCGCCATGTTCTTCGATAATCTTCTTGACGATGGCCAGTCCCAGGCCGGTCCCTTTCGCCTTGGTGGTGACATAGGGATCGAAGATGGTGCCCAGCAGCGTCTCATCGATGCCTCCCCCGTTGTCCTGGACCCATAATTCGACGCAGCGCTGTTCGGCGTGCTCGACCTGGGATGTGGCGACCAGGATGCGAGGTTCGGCACTGTCCTCCACGGCCTCCTGGGCATTCTTCACCAGGTTGTGAATGACCTGGCGTAGGCGCCGTGGATCGCCCATGATCCGGGCGCCCGGTGCCTGTAGTCTCAGCTCCAGGTGTCTGCCGGAGCCGGGATCGCAGTAAAGGTCCATGACCTCCGCGACCAGGGCGTCCAGACCCAGCGGCTCGGTCTCCATCTTGGGCGTGCGGGCATAGCTGGAGAAGTCGTTGACCATCCCCTTCATGGCCTCTACCTGGGTAATGATGGTATGGGTGGCCCGGTCGACGATGCCTGCGTCCCGGTCCCGGAGCTTGGGTAACAGCTTGTGGCGCAGGCGCTCGGCGGAAAGTTGGATGGGGGTCAGCGGATTCTTGATCTCGTGGGCCAGGCGGCGGGCCACCTCGCCCCAGGCGGCGTCGCGCTGGGCCGTGATCAGGGTCGTGATATCGTCGAAGACTACCACATGCCCATACTCATCACCGCCCGGGCGCAACAAGGGGCTGCCCCGACAGAGGAGCACCTGGCGGCCCTCACCGCCGAACAGCGTGATTTCGGTCCGCCACTCCTCGGGGTCGTCCAGGTGCTCTTGTACCGTCTCCACCCAGCGCGCGACCTGTGGGTGCTGCCGGGTGAGCCCGGCCAGATCCTGTTCCCGCATCTCGTCGAGGGACAGGCCCAGGATGTGGGATGCGGCGGGGTTAGCGGTACGCAGCCGCTGGCTGGGGTCGATGGAGACGACCCCGGAGGATAGCCTGCCGAGCACCGTCTCCAGATAGGCCCGTTGGGCCTCGACTGCCCGCTGGCTGCGGTCCGCGGTGTCCCGAGCTTCAGCGATGCGCTGGGTCATGGTGTTGAATGAGGTCACCAAGAGAGCGAGCTCATCGTCGTGACGCGGCACCGGGAGCTGTTGCTCATAGTCGCCCGCGGCCACGGCGCGGGTACCGCGAGCGATGTCCGCCACCGGCGTCACCAGGCGCCGGGCCGTATGGAAGGCGGCGATCAGGGCCGCCATCAGGCCGAAGCCCAACACCAGCGACAGGGTGACCGAGAAGCTGAGCTTTAGGGACTGACGCAGATAAGCGAGCTCGGCATAGCGATTGTAGGCGTCTTCCAGGCGTTGCGAGAGCCCGCTGATATGCTCGGAGGTGGGAAAGATGATCTGCAGCCTGGGCGAGTGGTCGAGGGGATCCGCCACCAAGACCCGCACCACCAGATCACCGCCCGCACGGGTCTCCAGCCCCACATAGTTGGTGCCGGAGCGCACCCGCTGCAGGAGCTCCCGATGGGGCTGATCCGGGACCAATTGCGTAGGGTCCTCGTTGGCATAGCCCTGAACCTGCCCGTCGGGATCGAGAAGCAGGGCTTCCAGCGCACCGGCTTGGCGGCGGAGCGTCTCCAGACTCAGCGCCGCCGCTGGCGTAGCGTTGTCCTCGAGGCCTGCGAGCAGCTGCTCGGATTGCGTAGGGTCCTCGTTGGCATAGCCCTGGACCTGCCCGCCGGGACCCAGGAGCGGGGCCTTCAGTGCACTGGCTTGGCGTCGGAGGGTCTCCAGGCTCAGCGCCGACGCCGGCGTGGAGTTGTCAGCGAGGCCTGTGAGCAGCTGCTGGGAGTATTTGAGCAGTATCCGCTGATTGAGGTCGAGGGAGGCCTGGTTGAGTGCGATCGCATCTTGCATGGCGCGGTCTATCTCCACGTCGAACCAGCTGTCGATCCCATGCAGCAGGAAGCCGAGCGAATAATAGTAGACCACGCCCACCGGCAGCAGGGAGAGCAGCACGAAGCGGATCAGAATGCGACCGGTCAGGCGCGAGCCGGCGGCCTGCCGGCGGTAGCGGCGCACGAGCTTGATGACATTGATGACTACCATCACCGCCAGGACCAAGAGCCCCAGGAGTACCAGGAAGAGGAGGGGGACGAAGGTGCGGTTCAGCTCCTCGGAGTTCCGGACCGCGCCACTCATGAGGTCCAGGGCGACGAACAGAACGATCATCAGAGCCGCGATCGGGATCATGCCCGGATAACGCAGGCGTCTCAGGGTTGTAAGGGCCATTGCGTCCAACCACTGGAAAGCTTCCAAGCAGAAAAAAGGTAAGCGATGGGCCGCAAGGGGAGGGGGAGCTCCTCAATGTCCAGGGAGACCTTGACCCAGAGCTTGAATGCCCCGCCTAGCTTGCGGAGCCGTTCCCTGGATACCAGCCGGAAGCCATCGATCCTCCCCAGGGCGGCGATGGCCGCGTCCCGGGTCACATAGTTGGAACCCATACCGCTGTCACCCGGAAGCGGGGATACCAAGTAGCGCTCGGACAGAGGCTTGTAGCGGATGCGGTAACGCAGCCGTCGATCGACCAGGTTCCGGTCCCACACCCAATCATCGGCACCCCGCAACCGGATATGGACCTCGAGGGTCAAGGGAACGCCATTGTCCAGGGCCTCCAGGGCCTCCGCACTGAAGCCGTAGCCGATGTCGGCGTCCATGACCAGCATTTCTCCCTCGTCCCTGGTCTGCACCGCGGCGACAGTGAACTCTGCCACGGCTCGGGGGGCCGTGGTCAGCGTCCAGAGGACGAGTAGCACCCAGGATACGAAGGGATGTCGCATGCGCCGCATCAGCCGGATTTCTCCAGCAGCGCGTAGTAGAAGCCATCGGGTCCTCCCGCCTGGGGCAGGGTTTGACGCCCGCAGGGGCGTGCGATTCCCCAGGCCTCCTCCAGCGGACGCGCGCGCGCATCGTCCCGGCGTCTGAGAAAGGCCCGGATTTGCCCTTCGTTCTCCGCCGGCAAGAGCGAGCAGGTAGCATAGAGCAGGGTGCCGCCGGGAACCAGCAGGGGCCACAGGGCGTCCAGCATGCGTGCCTGCACGCCGCAGAGCGCGGAGAGATCAGTGTCCCGGCGCAGCCATTTGATGTCCGGATGGCGGCGGATGACCCCGGTAGCGGAGCAGGGTGCATCCAGCAGGATACGGTGGTAGCCTGCTTGGGCGCCTGTTTGGGCGCCTGTTTGGGCGCCTGTTTGGGCGCCCGCTTGGGCGCCCGCTTGGGTCCAGGCGCCGCCGGGGGCCCTGGCATCGCCCTGGACGATCCGGGCCGAGAGGGAGAGCCGACGCAGGTTCGCTCGTACTTGCTCGAGGCGCGCCGGATCGACATCCAAGGCCGTGAGCTCCAGATCCCCCCCTGCGTGCTCCAGGATATGGGCGCTCTTGCCGCCTGGGGCGGCGCAGGCGTCGAGTACGCACTCCCCCGGCCGGGCGTCCAGCAGCCCTGCGGCGAGTTGGGCGCCGGCGTCCTGGACCGAGACCAGGCCATCCGCGAAACCGGGTAGCTCGGTAGTAGGCACTGGCCGCTCCAGTGTGAGTCCATGGGTGGTGTCCCGGCTTGGGCGGGCCGTCAAGCCGGCGCTGCTGAGCTGTTGCGCATACTGGATGCGGGTGGTCTTGAGGCGATTCACACGCAGGGTCATGGGTGGTCGGGCATTGCTGGCGGTGATGATCTCGCGCCAGTGCTGTGGCCAGGCCGTCCGGAGCTGTTCCAGGAGCCAGCGTGGGAATAACCAACGGACCTCGGGGGCAGGATCGGGCGGTTCGAGCAATCGCGCACGTTCGCGCTGAAAACGGCGGAGTAGGGCATTGACCAACGCCGGTGCCCAGGCCTTGCCCATAGTCCGGGCCGCATCCACGGTTGCCGCCACCGCGGCGTGGGGAGGAATGCGGGTGTCCGTAAGCTGGTACAGACCCACCAGGATCAGGGCCTCCAGGTCCCGATCCGCGCGCTTGAGCGGCCGGTGCAGCAAGGCACCAGCCAGGGCCTCCTGACGCGGCAGGGTGCGCAGAACCCCGTAGCAGAGCTCCCGGACCAGGGAGCGATCGCGGGGATCGTCCAGGCCCTCGAGCGCTGCCAGGGCAGCGTCGAGGGATCGCCCCTGATCGCGCACCGCGTGCACCGCCAGAGCCGCCGTCGCCCGGACTTTGATACCCTGTTTTACCTTATTTTTCAATCTCTTAAGCCCCTAAATCAGGGCAACCGATGGGCAGAGGCTCAGTTTAAAAATTGGTAGTGTTCCAGTTTTGTTGTTTCCAGTATGGATGCGCCCACAGGCTGGCAACAAAATAAATGGACACGACTGCTCGCATCGGCCCAATCAGCCCCTCTCCCCCCGGGAGAGGGGTTGGGGAAAGGGGATCAAGAAGCGAGAGGGGATCAAAAAGGTTCCCGCTATTCAGCAACAACAAAATTAGAACACTACCTAAAAATTTTATGCTTGGCCGCTCACTTTTCCGAGTGTACGCAGGAACTGGAGTGGTGATCTGGTCTCTGGTCTATACCAAACAGGCTCAGCCCGTAGGGCGGGATAGGTCAGGGACGACCGCATCCCGCCGTCTGAGTAGCGGCGGGATGCGCTGCGCTTTCCCGCCCTACTCGGGCTTGGCCGCAACCGCAGCCCGCACCAATGCGAGCGTCGCAGGCAGATTTCCACCCAGTTCCTCAGCCGTCACGAACTCACCGTTTCCCAACGCCGTCTCGAGCGCCTTGCAAAGCGATTCCAACCTCGGCATTACCGCTTGTTGTGCAAGACCAACGGCGGTATGCGCCAGTGCGCGACTTCGGGTTGGGTTACTGCGATAAAGAGAGACGTCAAAGAGTGCCGCCAGCTCACCCCCCTCGGCAAACTGATCCAGAATTTCATTGACGACCCGATCCCGAATGGCCGGAATACCACCGGCAATAAGCAGCGCCCGCGCGGCATCATAATGGGAGCTGGTGTCCGAAGCGTCTGCAACCCTATTGCTAAGCTTGGTTATTCCAAGCTCAATGCATGCCCGCAGGATACGAATGTGGGTCTTGACGCCGAGAATGGATTTGACCTCTGCAATCTTCTTATCGACATGTTTCTTCCCGATCGGCAAGGCAGCGGCGATCTCGGTTGGAGACAATCCTTCCAACAACAACCTCAGCACATCTCCTCTCCGCCCTTTGAACAACTGAGTACGGAGAGACTGGTTCGAACCGGCATTCAGCAAGTCGATCGCGGTTTGGAGGCGGGGCGCGATGTACCTGTGGCCTTGCCTGACTCGTTCAATGGCCTGAAAGATCTGTTCCGGTGCTACGTCCTTGTCGAGGAATCCATCGGCCCCCGAGTCGAGAAGATTCTTCGCTAATACCGCATCCGACTTGCCGCTCAACAACAGGATCGCCGTATTCGGGCTTTGCCGCTTAATCGCCTCCAGCGGTTGAATTGCCGGAGGCCGACGCGATGGGGCTCAGCCAAATGTTTCCCCTTCCACATGGTGGGCGTTGAGAAATGCGGCGGCCGCCATGGGCCGTTTCCCTTGGGGCTGGAGGCGCGTGATGCGCAGCAGGCCATCCCCGGTCGCCACATCGATGCCGGTCTTGCCGGCCCGGACGACCCGGCCCGGCGGCTCCGGTCCGGCGTCCACGTCGGGCAGCTCACTGCCCCACAGCCGCAGGGTAGTCTCGCCGAGCCTGGTCTGGGCCACGGGCCAGGGATCGAAGGCGCGTATCATGCGGTTCAGCTCGACGGCAGGGCGGGACCAGTCGATCCGGGCCTCTTCTTTGGTGAGCTTCTCGGCATGGGTAGCCAAGGCATCGTCCTGGGGTTCGGGCGGCAAGGTACCGTCGGCAATGCCGGGCAGTGCCTCCGGCAGGGCGGAGGCCCCCAGGGCGGCGAGCTTGTCGTGCAGGCTGCGCCCGGTCTCGTTCTCTTCCAGCGGGATGGCCTGCTGCAAGTATAGGGGGCCGGTGTCCAGGCCGGCTTCCATGCCCATGATGGTTACGCCGCTCTCCCGGTCGCCGGCGAGTATACAACGTGCGATGGGGGCCGCTCCGCGCCAGCGTGGCAACAGGGATGCGTGTACGTTGACACAGCCCAGCCGCGGTAGCTCGAGCACCGGCGGCGGGAGCAAATGGCCGTAGGCGACGACTACTATAAGGTCGGCCTCGTGTCGGCGTAGGGACCGGACGACCCCAGGATCGCGCAGGGTAGGGGGCTGGAAGACCGGCAGCCCGGCGGCCGTTGCCGTTTCCTTGACCGGACTGGCGGTGAGTCTGCGACCACGGCCGGCGGGGCGGTCGGGCTGGGTATAGACGGCCCTGATGTCCTGTCCTGCGTCGATTAAGGCGCGTAGGCTCGGGACCGAGAATGGGGGGGTTCCGGCGAAGACGATCTTAAGCGGTGCCGTCGTCATGAAATCCGCACCTGGACGCAATCCGACGCCGGCGAATGCATCCTCATTGGTCGATAAACCAAGACAGCTCCGGGGCAGAGCTTTGTTAGATGGCCCTGCGTCTGGGAGCGGCAGGTGGAGGACGCTGTTGCCGTTGGTCCTTTTCCAGCTTCTTGCGGATCCGTTGGCGCTTGAGGGGGGAGAGATAATCCACAAAGAGCTTGCCGTCGAGGTGGTCGACCTCGTGTTGGATGCAGACCGCCAGCAGGCCGTCCGCCTCCAGCTCGAAGGACTCGCCGTCGCGGTCCAGGGCGCGCACCCTGATGGTCTCGGCGCGGCCGACGACCTGCTCGTAGAATCCGGGCACGGACAGACAGCCTTCTGCTCTCTCCTGTTGACCCCGGCGTTCGAGGATCTCCGGATTGATCAGGCACAGCGGAGAATCTTGCTGCTCGGAAACATCCGCGACGACGATCCGCAACGGGATGTTCACCTGGATGGCCGCCAGGCCGATTCCCGGCGCCTGGTACATGGTCTCAAACATGGCATCGACGGTATGCCGGATCTTATCGTTCACCACAGGCACCGGCTTGGCCTTGTTGCGCAGCCGCGCATCCGGAAAGGTCAGGATTTCGAGGGTGCTCATTGTGTGCTGTTCCAGCGTGCCCGAGCGCAAGGTGCGGTAAGGAGTATACCACCGACGGCATCGTTATTTGTCCGCACGGCATCGAGCGCGGCGTAACGCAACACGACGCCTTCTCAGGCCGCACCAAATAATGCCGGACAGCGCTGTTTGGGTATGGTCTTTTAAACCATAGCTATCTATGTCATGCTTGGCGTTCATGAAGGCGCGCCAACTCTTTCGCTATAAGGATCGGCAAGGTGACGTCATCGTTGAGATGGTGATCTGGGCGCTGCCATCCGCCTCTGCGGAACGACCACACGGCATAAAGTACCGTTTGTTCTGCGGTCGGTCCGGGGAATGTTTGGTGCGCTACGACAACGAAGCCGGCAAGGGTGATCACCGGCACTATGGCGATCGCGAGGCGTTTTATCACGTCCAATCGGTAGATCGTCTGCTTGCCGACTTCCGACGAGATTGCACCCGTCTGGCGGGTTGGAGGTGGGAATGAACCGCATCGAGATCAGTGTGTTGAAGCCTGATGCGGCATTGCGCGCGTTCGCCGGGACCTGGCAGGTGGCCGAGGCCGGGCACGTGGTTACGCCACAGCTCGCTTTCGGCAGTCTGCGCGAGTTGTTCTCGGCCATTACCGAAAAGCGTCTCGACCTGCTGCGTCATCTAGCGGTCCACGAGGGATTGAACGTCAGGCAGCTGGCGAAGTCGTTGGGACGGGACTACAAGAACGTCCATACGGACGTGACGAGTCTCGTCGAGCTGGGGCTGGTGGATCGAGACGCGGATGGAACCCTGTCTACCCCATACGATGAAATCGTTATCCATGCAGGCATTCGGGATGCTGCATGAGTTAGGGGAAAACTCTATACCCTTTTTGCCCTACCGATCATGACTGCGCGAGTGTCCCTTTCGGTCGTTGCGGGTCCGTGTTGAACGGGCTAGATCCTGCCGGAGCCGGGGCCTTGTCTTCTACCACCGGAGAACGCCTACGGGCGTGGCTGATCCTGGGCCGCATCCCCGGTGTGGGACCACGTGTGGCGGGCCGTCTGGTCGAGCATTTCGGCGATCCGACTCGGGTTTTGGCCGCCGGACGTGCGGAGCTTGAGGCCGTTGGCTTGAAGCCGGCGCTGGTGGATGCCATCCTGGATCCCCCGGAGGCCGCGGCCGATGCCGATCTGGCCTGGGCCGAAGGGGAGGGGGTACAGATTCTGGCCCGGGACGATCCCCGCTATCCGCCCCTGTTAGCGCAGCTATCCGCGCCGCCGATCCTGTTGTTCGTGCGCGGGGATCCCGAGGTCCTCAAGGACCCCATGCTCGCCATCGTGGGCAGCCGTAACCCCACGCCCTCCGGCCGGGAAACGACCGGCGACTTCGCGCGCCATCTCGCCGCCTGCGGGCTGACCATCGTCAGTGGTCTGGCGATCGGAATCGATGGTGCCGCCCACACCGGTGCCCTGGAGGGCGGGCGGACAGTGGCGGTGCTCGGGACCGGGCCGGATCGTATCTACCCGGCGGCCCATCGGGATCTGGCGCGGCGGATTGCCCAAAAGGGTGCCCTGGTCACCGAGTATCCGCCCGGCACCGCGCCGATCGGCCGCAACTTTCCACGCCGCAACCGTATGATCAGCGGCCTGAGCCTGGGGACTCTGGTAACGGAGGCGGCGCTCAAGAGCGGCTCCCTGATCACCGCCCGCTATGCCGTCGAGCAGGGACGGGAGGTCTTTGCCATCCCCGGATCGATCCACAACCCCCTGGCGCGTGGTTGTCATGCGCTCATCAGAGATGGGGCCAAGCTGGTGGAGTCCGCCGCGGATATCCTCGAGGAGCTGGCTCCTCTGTTGGGCCCCCTCACCGCCGAGACGACCGAGCCAGACAGGAACGGCAGCGGCGATCCGGGAGATCTGGATGCGGACTACCTGCGGCTGCTCGAAAACCTGGGACATGATCCGGTATCCCCGGACGACCTGATACGCCGCACCGGTCTGCCTGCGCAGGACATTGCCTCCATGCTCCTGTTACTGGAGTTGAAGGGATATGTGTCCTCATGTCCCGGCGGGCGGTATTGCCGCAGCACCATGACAAATTGATAAGAGACCGTCGGGAACTGTCATCCCGAGCGTAGCGAGGGATCTTCATATCGGTAGTCCCGGGAGCCGACAGAATGTCGGCGGTCCCAGGGGCCGACAAGATGTCGGCGCTTCCGGGGACGTGAGTCCGGCTGGGACCGCCGTCTTTCAGACGGCTTACGGACTCCATCACCAGCTGGCGGCAACGCTCAGAGCAGACGCCCTCTGGGCCGCACCGGATAACGCCGGACCGCCGGCAAGTTTGATTCCCGTGTATACGAATGCTGGACATCGGCCCGATGCTCTCCGCGGCGCGGAGCTTCCAGGTTCCCACGCAGCGCA